>CAJQMW010000292.1 GCA_905479535.1 uncultured Maribacter sp.
TTTGTTTATTTCCTGTAATACCTTCATAACTTCTACACTGGTCTGCGGGTCCAAATTACCTGTAGGTTCATCGGCCAGAATAAGCTCGGGATCATTAAGTAGGGCCCTTGCAATGGCAACCCTTTGCTGTTCCCCTCCAGAAAGCTCATGCGGAAACTTAAAACCTTTGGTCTTCATGCCTACTTTTTCCAATACTTGGAGCACTTGGGCATCCATTTTGGCCTGGTCTTTCCATCCCGTGGCTTTTAATACAAAAAGAAGGTTTTTATTTATGTTCCTGTCCGGCAAGAGTTTAAAATCCTGAAAGACAATACCCAACTTTCTGCGCAGGAAGGGGATGTCACTTTCTTTTAGGGTCTTAAGGTTAAAATCCACGATTTTACCTTCGCCTTTCTTTAAGGGCAAATCCCCATAGAGCGTTTTCATAAAGCTACTCTTTCCGCTACCCGTTTTACCGATAAGGTATACGAATTCCCCTTTGGCAACTTGTAAACTTACCTCACTAAGTACCAAGCTTTCTTTTTGGAATATAGCTACATCCTTTAGCTCTAAAACTGTCTCATCCATAACATAAATGTTGATATAAAAGTAATAAGTTCCCAACGATATTGGAGAACCGTTTTACAAATTCTTTTCTTTTGTAGGGCTAAACCACATACTTAGGAACAATATTTATCGTTATCCTTTGTGATACTTAGGTACCATAAAATAGTTAGAGAACGCTATGCTTAAAAAAATCAATTTTTTTATTCCGTTTCTTATCGGAATAACGTGGATTACCAGTGCGCAGGAATCCAAGATTTATACCCACGATCAAAAAGATTTTCAAGACGCCCTGACCTTGTACAACAACGAGCAGTACCAAGCGGCACAGACTTTATTTGACAAGGTAAAGGAGACTACGGAAGATGAGGAGACGGCTTCCAATAGTGCTTATTACGCTGCGAACGCTGCAGTTAGGCTAAACCAATCCGGTGCGGACCGTTTAATGGAAGATTTTGTAGAAAAATATCCGACATCTACCAAACGGAATTCTGCTTTTGCAGATGTTGCCGAGTACTATTTTGAAACGGGTAAATATCCATATGCCTTAAAATGGTACAACAAGGTAGATCAGGGTGCGCTTTCGCGTGGAGAAATGCAGAAGTTCAACTTCAACTATGGCTATTCCCTTTTTGCATCAAGGAAAACCTCCGATGCCGAAAAGTATTTGGAAAAGGTGGTGAACTCCCCTATTTATGGGTCACAAGCAAAATATTATCTAGGATACATTTCTTATCAACAAGACGATTACGAAGCCGCGAACGAGCGTTTTGACCAAATTACGGACCAAAATGTTTTAGAGGAAAAACTGAGCTACTATCAGGCCGATATGAACTTTAAATTGGGCAAGTTCGAGGAAGCTATTGCATTGGCCAAAAAACAGCTGCCCAAATCCGACCGAAAGGAAGTATCGGAGCTCAACAAAATTATCGGGGAGAGTTATTTCAACCTTGGGCAGTATAGCAATGCCATTCCTTATTTAAAGGAATACAAGGGTAAGGGCGGTAAATGGAGCAACACCGATTATTATTTGTTGGGATACGCTTATTACAAACAACAGAATTTCGAGAATGCTATTCAACAATTCAACAAAATAATAGGCGGTACGAACAGCGTTTCCCAAAACGCTTACTACCACTTGGCGGAATGTTATTTGAAGTTGGATAAGAAACAAGAAGCCTTGAACGCTTTCCGGAATGCCTCCCAAATGGAGTTTGCCCCGGAAATTCAAAAAGATGCATTCCTTAACTACGCCCGTCTGAGTTATGAAGTGGGTAACGCTTACGAGCCGGTGCCCCAAGTGATTACGAATTATTTGGATACGTATCCCAATGATGAGCATCAACAGGAAATGCAGAACCTTTTGGTAGACTCGTTCATTACCTCCAAAAATTTTGCCGGTGCCATGGAACTGTTGGAAAAAAACAGGAACTATGCTAGCAAGGAGACCTATCAAAAAGTAGCCTATTTCCGGGGTATCGAACTTTTTATGGAGGGCGATTACAGTGGTGCTTCCGAGAATTTAGGTAAATCGCTTCGTAGTGCCGCAGATCCTTTATTTGAAGCGAGGGCTAGTTATTGGAAGGCGGAGGCAGATTATCTTTTAAATCGTTTTGATGAGGCCGTTGCGGGATTCACTGCCTTTAAACAAAACCCGAGTGCCAATAGAACCGTTGAAGCCAAGGATGTGGATTATAATTTAGCGTACTCCTATTTTAAACAAAAGGACTACGGAAATGCCATTACTTACTTCAATGCTTTCACAAGCTCAGGAAATAACGAGGTTGAGAAATTGAACGATGGTTATGTACGATTAGCCGATAGTTATTTCGCGACCAGCAAATACTGGCCTGCCATAGAGACCTACAATAAAGCCCTGGAGCTAACCGGTCCGGAAAAGGACTATGCCTCCTATCAAAAAGCCATGAGTTATGGTTTTGTCGGAAGGGGAACAACGAAAATAGAAAGTCTTGAAAATTTTGTGGCCCAATATTCACGGTCAAGCTTTAAGGACGATGCCCTTTTTGAATTAGGGAATTCATATGTTTCCGAAGGAAAAGAAAATCAAGGTTTACAGGCCTATGACCGATTAATAAGTGAATACAGCGGTAGTTCCTTGGTGCCGCAGGCCTTGATGCGTCAGGGTTTGATCCATTACAACGGAAATAGGAACGAAGCCGCCTTAGCAAAATTCAAAACCGTGGTCAGGGATTATCCGAAGACGCAAGAGGCGATTCAGGCGGTAGCTACCGCCAAGTTGGTTTACGTGGATTTAGGAAAGGTAAACGAATATGCGGATTGGGTAAGGGATTTGGATTTTGTTGAGGTTACGGACACGGAATTGGATAACGCAAGCTTTGAATCCGCACTAAAACAGGATAGGGATGGGAATAAAGATGTTGCTATACGTGGATATAAAAGCTACATACAACAATTTCCGAATGGATTACATGCTGTTGATGCCAATTTCAATATAGCACAGCTGTATTTTGGAAAGGGTGATAAAGAAGCTGCGCTCCCATATTACAAATACGTTGCGGACAGGAGTACAAGCGAATATGCGGAGCAGGCGTTGACACGGGTCTGTGAAGTGTACATAGGAAATCAGGATTATGAAAAGGCCTTGCCTTATTTACTCAAGTTGGAAGATCAAGCAAATATTCAACAGAACAGGACTTTTGCCCAATCTAATTTGATGAAGGGGTATTACGAACAGCGTAATTATGCCGAAACGCTGGAATATGCGGATAAGGTTTTGGCCACCCCGAGTATTGACGACCGTATTAAGAGTGACGCCCACATTATGATCGCCCGATCGGCTATTGCCACCAAAGATGAGGCTAAAGCAGATTCTGCCTACGGCAAGGTGCTGAAAATTGCTTCAGGCGCGACAGCTGCGGAGGCATTGTACTACGACGCTTACTTTAAGCATAAGGATGGGGATTACGAATCTTCGAATATATCCGTTCAGAAATTGGCAAAGGACTATGCGACCTATAAAGAATGGGGTGGTAAAGGACTCGTGTTAATGGCAAAGAATTTTTATGCCCTGGGCGATGCCTACCAAGCCACCTATATTTTGGACAGTGTCATTTCCAATTTTGGTCAATATCCTGAGATAGTGGCGGATGCCGAAGGAGAGCTGGCGATTATCAAGTCCAAGGAAGCCCAAAGCAATTCCTCAATTAATCCAAACCAGAATTAAGGTACACCAGTAAAAGAACACGTATGTACAAAAACATAAAATTAGGGATAGGTCTGTTATTTTTATTTGGTCAGTTCGCAATGGCCCAAGAGGAGACCGACGATCTAGGTACGGAGACCGTAACCGTGACCAAGGCCTACACGCCAACGGTTTCGGATGCGTTCAAAATTAAGTCGGTACCCAATCTTAACGATTCCATCGTGCTGCAAAAGAAGAAAATCACCTATAGTATTTTCTCCGTACCTGTGGCTTCCACTTTTACGCCTAATAAAGGAACGGCCTCTCGGGTAGAGAGAACTCCACCACCGGTACTTTTTAATTCCTACGCTTCAGCCGGCGGTGGTAATCCCGCAAACATTATGGCGCAGTTTTACACTAGTCATGAAATTGATAGGGATTCCGATTACACATTAGGTTTAGACCATAATTCATCGCGAGGTGACATTGATGGTGTTCAACTGGACAATATTTTTTCCAATTCGGAATTGGTGGCCGCCTTCAAGAAAAGGGACCGTGATTTGGATTGGGGAGCGGACCTTGGATTTCAGCATCAATTATATAATTGGTACGGGCTTCCCGAAGATAGATTCGATGATGCCACAGCAGCGAGTATCGAGGAGCGTCAAAACTATTTTATGGGAGAGGTTGGGGCTCATGTGAATTTAGAGGACTCTTTCTTTAAAAGGGCCGATTTAAAATATCGTCGGTTTTGGGACGCCGTAAAATCTGGCGAGAACAGAGCGATTTTCAATACTGGTTTGGAATTTCCGTTGAACGAAGAATCTTTAGGAATTAAAGCAAAAGTAGACTATGTAGGAGGTAGTTTTGAAAATGCCAACCTGAACAGTACTACGAATGATGCGGGAATCAACTATGGTCTTTTACAAGTTGGAATAAACCCCAGTTTGATTATGCTGCGCGATGATCTCTCACTTAATTTAGGAGTGAACTTTGTGTATGGAATGGATTTGGAAAATAGTGAGGGTAACTTTTATATCTATCCTGCCGTAACCGCATCCTACAGGTTGCTGGACGAAACGGTCATTGCCTATGGTGGGGTGGAAGGTGAGTTACGCCAAAATTCCTACTATGATTTTGTAGAAGAAAATTCGTTTGTTTCACCCACCTTGACCATAGTGCCTACAGATAGCCAATACAACGGATACATAGGTCTTAAGGGTCAATTACTACCTAATTTAAGCTATAACATCAAGGGTTCTTATAGG
>CAJQMW010000293.1 GCA_905479535.1 uncultured Maribacter sp.
ACATTGGGGATGGTTATGAATTTTATCAAGCAGCCAGTATAGGCGGTATTGATGGGCTCAGAGGTTTTAGAAATCAGCGTTTTACAGGTAAAACAGCTTATTATCAAAATACGGATTTACGATTTAGCCTCAGAAAAATGCAGACCAGAATCCTACCAACATCTTTGGGAGTTTTTGCAGGGTATGATTACGGGAGAGTATGGTTTCCCAATATCAGCTCCAATCGTTGGCATACCTCATACGGAGGTGGGTTTTTCTTGAACGGATCGGATATACTGTCCATAAATCTGGCCTTATTTAATAGCGAGGATGGCGCACGGTTTACTTTTGGGTTAGGATTCGGTTTTTAAATCTAGATAATTCCTCGATGGCTCTGCCTCCGGGGATAGTCGGTTTCAAGAAATTTTTTATTCGATTTTTAATCGATGAGTTGGTAGCGGTACAGATTACCGCCTTGCCCGTGGGAAACTTCATCGGAAAGTAATAGGGTAGTGCCATCTAAAAAGCATACGGATTCCAATTGGTTTCTATTTCCCAAGTCAATTTCTTGGATATTAACTTTGGAAAAATCGTCTTCGGAGAAATTGGATAGAACGAATAACTTGCCATAACTAAGTAAAACAATCTTTTTGCCATCGGGCGAGATGTCCATTCCGGTAATTTGGCAGGTATTCCAGTCTTTGCAGATTTCTAGCGTGCCAATTAATTTCGCTTCGTACTTTCCCTTAACATCTGGAATTTTATAAATGAAAACCTCACCGGTAAAAGGATTTGATCTATTCTTTGTAGCAATGAAAAGGCTATTGCCGTAATGCAATAGCGCCTCTGCGTCATAAAGTCGTTGGGATTTTTCTGGAGGAAATTCTTTTTGCTCCGGATAATAAAATTCAATTTTTTCAGCATCAATTTTATCTCCCGGTTCCGTCTCGGGATTTGGGACTTTATATACGACCAAATCTTTCCGGACGTTATTATTATTGCCGATGTCGGCAATATAAACGTTGTTGTTTGAATCCTTTGCCAAATCTTCCCAATCCTTATTTTTGGCGTTTTTCACTTCAAAGGATTTTAGGATATTACCATTAAAATCAACCTTATAGATGTCATCTTTGTTACCATTGTCCTCAATTATCCAAACGGTGGAATCCTTTAAGGTCACCATTCCCGAATTTTCTTCTAAATTTCCTGGTAAATCAGCAACATATATTAATTGCCCATAATTTGTACAGGATGAGAGAATACATATGAAAACAATATAAAGCGCCCTATTCATTTTGATTGGTTAACGGTAAAAAAACTTCAGCCTTCCATCTTAGTTCGTTGCCACCCAACATAGGGTTGTCAAAGAAAAATTCGATTGGTTTTTTCTCCACGTCAATACCATTTAAATTGGAGTATTCAAGTAAGGCAAACCAAGCTCTATCCGATATTTGATAGTTACCATGAAATATTGCTTTTAACCCTTTTCTGGGCTTGTTCTTTTTGAATTTTATTTTTTCGTGATAGGGTAAAGAATCAACTTCTTCAATAGGAAACATAAAACGATAACTAATGGAATCCTTCTCAATATCCCATGATCTTACTTCTAAGCTTGGTTGAGCCAGAATTGCGATCTTTTTATCATTTAACCACCCTGCGACTTCTGAATTTTTAGAAATCATGGTAGCGGCCTTTTGTGATAATGTACATTCTGTTTCCAAGTAGGCATAAAAACCTTCTGGAATTTCTTCTACCCCTACTATTTCTACAGTAAATTTCTTTAGATGTGAATCTAGGTTTTTGTTGAAATCCGTAAGCTTGGAAAGTGCTATGTATTTTAAGGGAGGGTCACTAAATAGGTTCTTAATTCTGGTGGCTATACTATGTTTTCTATCATTGATCCTAACGATAACCGCCGTACTGGAATCATTTTTACCGTTAAATTCCCAATTGAATTGCAGTAAACTATCCTGTAGTTTAAAATCCTGCTGAATATTCTGAAAAGGTGTTTTTTTCTCTTTTAAAAGAGTAAGTCCATTTTCGGCATCCAGCCCCCAACCCTCTGCACTTTTGTAAAGGGTTCCTGGAGATGTTTTTTTTGTAAACCGTATTTGATAGTCGTAGGGTTTAATAAATAGGTACCAACTAAGAATTAGACCAATAAGAAATACGCTGCCTACAATAATTTTACTTCCTAATCTCATAAGTTTAAAGGGAAGCCGTGGCAGATTTATTCTCCATCTTCAATTTATTAACTACAAATTTACCCAAATTGCGACCTTGAGCAACACCAATTTCCACAGCGGAGCGGTAATGAATTCCGCCGTACATTCTGCTAATTGCAGCTTCATCAGCAGCATTGTTGAAGGATGTAAAACTCCTTTTTGGTAGCCCAAAAGGAACCTCCGTATCATCATCAAATGAAAAACCTTCTCCAAAAATAGAAGTGAGTGCTATTGCAGCTGCCCCAGAAACTACACTGTGTCCGCTGGTGTATTCAGGGAAAGGGGGAGTCTGCAAAATAGGCTTCCAATTTTCATCAATATGTTGATTTATCAATGTTTCCGGACGTATTAAGTTACTTCTGTACTTTTCATCCCAACAACTTATAAAAGCATCAGCGATGGCAATGGAGGTTTTAGTGTGAGCATATATGGTATCGTCAAAATCATATCCGGCCTTTTTGGAAGCTATTTTTGTAATGCCCATCCAATGGGCACCTGGCGTAATTTTTTTGGTTGCGAACATTAAGTGCCCTCTCGTTACCGAAACATACGGATTACAATCCCAAAATTTGGCAATCTCCACTTCTTCCGACTGATCGCCGTTTTCAGTAATTTGATTGCTGATGTCGTAAACTTCTTTTAATTCTTTATAAAAATCAGAACCATCCTCCATGGAAAAAGGTGGAGGAGGTACCGGTTTAAATTGCGCGGCAGAATCAATGGCAAAAGGTCTAATTTTATTCCAATGCGGTTCTATACCATCCATATAAGCGGGTGGGGTGGGCTGCCATCTATATGCGTCATCTGTATTAACAGTGAACTTTGGCATAGTTCGGGTTTGGTTATAATTGTCGTTAGACATCCACTGTACAATATGTTGGGCAACATCCAAGCCATAGGTTTTTGAATCCTCAAACTGTTTTTCATTGGTGACAGACCAATTGCTATACATACTATCCCTTAACATAATAAGCCTATCCTCTGAGAAAATAAGTTGTTTGCTAACCTCAAGATGCGCTATAATGGCCGCGAGTTGAGGATGAATATTTTTTGTAGAATCCAATCCGGGTATTTTTTCCAATCCAGGTATTTTACCGACCAGTGAATTATATTTTGAATTGGAGTGCGAAATAATTTCATAGGCGGCTATGTTGGGATATGCAAAAATTCTGCTTGCTACCGGTGGCGAAAAAATATCATGTATCATTATCTCCGTCATCTTGTCCATTACCTTGTAATAAGCATCAGGATCTACAGAAATGGGTTTAGCCTCTTTTTGGCAACTCCCTAAAAAAAGGATAGTCAAGCCAAAAATTAGAAAATTCTTAAAATTCATAAAGCTCTGCATCATTATCGTTTATAGTAACTAAGAGAAATTTCTCATTTTTTATAGTAATTAAATTGAAATTTCGAATAGCTTTTTGAGTAAAGTTTAGACCAATTTCAGACCCTAAAAGTACCTTATTTTCATCTTTTATCAAAGCCCCATCAAAACCATCAAAACGACCATGATAGGGAATTACACCAAAATAATTCCCTCCTACTAATGCCTCTTTTTTCCCATCTCCATCATAATCATGTACTAAAAAAGCGTTTATAGGGGATACCTGCAAACTAGTATTGAAGGGATGAAACGCAAACTTCCCATTTTCATTTTTAAGATATCCAGATGAAAGTTCGTGAACCTGAAAAGCAGTTCCCTGGTCAAGTATTTTTTTATCTACGACTTCGGTCAAGGTTTTACCAGCAAAATCTTTATAAACGGGAAACTTTTTTTTGGTCAATGAAACCAACTGACTAGAAAGCGCATCTAAGTCCGCAACTGGATAATACTCATCTTCTTTCTCTAAGGCTAAAATGGTTTCGGTATGACCATTTCCATCAAAATCACCATAGTACATGAGTAGAGGATATTTAGGCGTCGCATTAAATTTGGTGTTCAAGCCCCAATTACCCAAAAGTTAATCTAAATCACCATCACCATCTATATCAAAAGGGGCTATGGACTGCCACAGACCGTTTAGCTTTTGTTGTAATAGGTCATCGGTAATATCTTTAAAATTACCATTCTCATTTTTAAGAAATTTTGGGGCCATCCATTCTCCAACTATAATAAGGTCCAAAAGTCCGTCTGAATTAAAATCAGTAAAAATGGCATCGGTTACGATACCAACTTTCTCCAAGTCAGGAACTTTTTGTATTTCAAAATTTCCCTTGTTGTTTTTAAAAATATAGGATGGGTTTACACTGCCAAAATCAATGGAAGTAGAACCACTTCCAATAAAAATATCAGGATAACTATCGTTGTTGTAATCTCCCACAGCAAGTGCTGAGCTATTAGAAAAATTGGAAGGAAATTCTTTTTTTTCCCAATCATTATCTTTAGGCCCGTATAATCTATCTGAAAGGGCATTGGTCTTACCTTTAAATTGCCCACCTCCGGTTACAACGAATAAATCCTGTTTTCCATCTTTGTCAAAATCGGTAATGGAAGCTCTTATATCTTCATATATGATTTCTGAATTAAACAATGAAGAATCCTTTTTTACGAACGTAGAATCTGTTTGGTAGAATATCTGAGGTTTTGCCCTGGAAGACCCTCCAAAATAAATATCATCTTTACTATCCTGGTTTAAATCCCCTACGGACACAGCAGGCCCCCTATCGGTTACCTTGTACGGAATTAATTTTTGCAAATCAAAATCGATAAATGAATTTTCTTCGTGCTTAAAATCTATGCCAAAGTTGTCTTTTACTTTAGTGAAAAGAGGTGTGGAATACATTAAGTTTGTCCGATGGGAATTCACTTCATTCTCATCGTAGTTTATTTTTAAAGTCTGGTTGGCATCAATATTTTTAACTATCTGAACTTTTTGGTTTGGCCACGTTATCCGAATAGAATCTATTTTATTGTTCTTTTTTAAACCAAAATGCAACAATGGTTCCGAAGAAGATTGGAATCCTCTTACCGTATACAATTCTTTGGTCTGAAGTGTATTATCAACATACAAGTTTACCTTGGCTCCTATGGCAAAAGTGTTTTTTGTCCTGTAGAGAAGCTTTATTTTTAAATAATTATTATTGCCATTAATTTTATTCTGATAAATGGTTGGAGCAGCGTTTAGATTATTCGTGACGATGTCTAAATCGCCATCATTATCTAAATCCCCAAAGGCGGCACCATTGGAAACATTAGTTTCATCACTCATCCATTTTCCAGACATGTCCTTAAATTTTAGGTCTTTCCCGCCTTTAAAAATGGTATTATGTACATAACCTTTGGGCATTAGATCCAACGCCTGTTGATCTACTAGTTTGGTGTTGTTTAGTTTGTTTCTGACCTGATCGTTGGACGTAAAATTTATGTAATCCAAGTCGTTAGGACGTTTTGGAATGCCGTTAGCTACAAAAAGATCTTGCTCCCCATCTTGGTCAAAATCACTAAAGAGAGCGCTCCAACTCCAGTCTGTCGCCGCTATTCCACTAAGTAGGGCGGTCTCCGTAAAGGATTGCCCCGCATTGTTTATTTGCAGCATATTTCTGGAGTACTGGTAGTGGTACCCTAACCTTTTTATCCGCAAATCTAACATGGCAATATTATCATCCCCAGATGAGGATTTTAAAACTTTTTCATCCTCCGGAAGCATATCCAAGGAGATAATATCGGGATAACCATCATGATTGATATCCGCTACATCGTTACCCATTGAAAAGCGACTAGTATGGCCAAAATATGTTTTCAGGCTTTCGGAAAAAGTTCCGTTTCCATTGTTTAGGTAGTAATAATCATCCTCATGGAAATCGTTTCCAACATAAATATCAGGAAAACCATCTAGGTTAAAATCTGAAATTGCAATGCCAAGACCATAACCATTTGCGCCGCCATAAATACCGGCCTCTATGCTAACATCTGTAAATGAATCGCCATCATTTCGTAGGAGCTTGTCCCCACTTTCGTAGGTTCTATTATTGCGTATTGTTGCTTTTCCAAAGGAGGTTTCATTATGAATGGCATGGTTAAGAAGATAAAGGTCCAAGTCGCCATCCAAGTCGTAATCTAGTAAAGCTGCATTTGAGCTATAATTGTCATAATCTAGCCCAAATTGCTCGGACATTTCAGAGAAAGTACCATGACCTTGGTTTATAAATAGCTCGTTATGACCATCAAACCCATTTACTCCTACAACAGCACACACATAAATATCTAAAAGGCCATCTCCGTTAATATCTCCCATTACCGTGCCGGTGTTCCAATCACTATTTCCTGCAACTCCGGCTTTTTCCGTTATATCTTCAAATTGTAGATTACCCTTGTTTAGGTATAATTTATTTTTTACTTGATTACCGGTAAAAAATATATCCGGTAGTCCGTCATTATCAATATCTCCCAAGGATACCCCTCCACCGTTATAAAAGTATAGGTAGTCTAAAATATTTAGGTTGTCGTTCTCTGTTATTATATTTTCAAAAGTAATACCGGATAATTTGGAATCAACTTCATCAAAAAGGGAATCAGAACCATTTGAACAAGCTATTACAGCACATAGCGTAAGTAAGGTTATACCTATTCTTTTAATCATTTAACTCAAATATTTTAGGAGTTTCATTATTTATAGCTGCAATGAAAAGAAAATTACCGTCCTTATTTTTTGCTTTTTCTAGATGTTTAATTTCCCCTTCAATAAAAAACCCGGAAGTTTCGTAGGGCGTCCAAGTTAAGTCGCCCTTTCCATTACCTAAAAGTAAACCACCGAAACTGGCGTCCAATCTGGAGTACTGAGGTTTTAATTCAAAATTATTGCCTCCAAGAAGTATATCAATATAACCATCCCCATTTACGTCCTGGCAACTAATTCCGCAAACACATGAAAACTGGGCTTCCTTTGGTAAAGGCTGGGCAGTGAAAGTGCCTTCTCCATTATTTATGACTAACATACTTTTAGTCTCTGTAACCAATTTTATTATGGAATTATCTATAATCTCAGAATTAAAAAGATTTTCTATGGATTTAGTAGCGAAATCTGAAAATTGCAATGTTTGTTTTTTTAATGACGCAATTTGAGCAGTAAGCTCTTTTTTAAGTATTATTGGTCTGTCATCCCCGTCAATTGTTCGCGTGGTAATTTGTTCAATGGTTCCATTGTTATCAAAATCATTTACAAACATTTTTACAGGTTGTTCTGTAGAGGCCCTGTAAGGAATATTCTCACCACGGTTTCCCAATACAAAATCCAGATCACCATCATTATCTATATCCGTTGTTTCAATAGTATTCCACCATCCGGTCAATGATTTAAGGTTGGTTTCTTTAAGACTTAGTCTCCTGCCATTATTTTTAAAAATGGTAGGGGACATCCAATCTCCTACAATTACTAGATCTTCTTTACCATTTTTTTCAATATCGGCCCATTTGGCATCGGTAATCATTCCAATATCCTTTACATCAAAGGCCTTACTCTCCGTAACATCTTTAAAATCCCCCTTACCTGAATTTTCCAAGAAGAGGTGTTTGGGATTAACACCATATACCCCGGGAACACTCCTACTTCCTATAAAAACATCAACGTCACCGTCCTTATCAAAATCAGAAGCGGCAATAACGGAAACATTGTGTTTGGTAGTCGTAAGATTCATTTTTTCGATAAAATCACCTTTGCCATTATTAATATACAACCTATTGGTATAGTCTTCCGAGTCATTTGGATTATTGCCTCCACTGGCAACCAATAAATCCATATTGCCATCTCCATTGGCATCAAATATGGCTGCGGCCGTATCTTCTGTATTTGCATCCATAGCTATTATGGGTTGTCCTGTTTTAGTAAATTTTTTGTTGTTAGTTTGAAGATATACTACGCCTGACTGGTTCTTGGCTCCTCCAATGAAAACATCATCATTACCATCACCATTAAGGTCGCCAATGGCCATTGCCGGACCTTCTTGAGAAAGCATACCGGATATAAGTCCCTCATAATCAAAATCTACATGCGTATCCTCTTCATGTTTTCCCAAACTTTGTGATAGCTGTTTAAGCAGTGTTTTATTGGTTGGGCTAAGGTCAACGTACTTTTCATTGCTATCGGCCTGGTTTAAGACTATACTTTGGTTGACGGATACGTTTCTGAGTATTTGTAAATTATTGTCTGGCCAAACTATCTTTATGGAATCAATTTTTTTTGCTTCATTAAGACCAACCGTCATAACATATTCCATTGAGGATTGGAACCCTCTAGTCGGAATTAACTCATGTCTTAACACTTGATCACCAACATACAGTTCTGCTAGAGTTCCTATGGCGAAGGTATTATCGCTTTTTCCTTTGAACTCTAACTTAATGTAGTTTTTTGGATCGGTTTCTTGAAGATTATTTCTAAACACAAATGCTTTTTGATTGACGTTATTGATGACAAGGTCCAAATCTCCATCATTGTCAAGGTCACCATAGGCAGCACCGTTTGAAAAACTCGGTATGTTTAGACCCCATTCCT
>CAJQMW010000294.1 GCA_905479535.1 uncultured Maribacter sp.
CTTAAGGAGGAATTTGGTTTTCTCAAGCACAAGCATAATTTAGAAGTATCTGCCTTGGGTGCCCCAGCATTTTTCAAACTAAGGCCGTCTAATTTTCCAACCATCCGTTTATCACAAATAGCCGCTTTATATGCTGGCGATCCCAATTTGTTCAACATGCTAGTAGAATCTGAAAACGTTAAATATCGTGAAGTTTTAAGAGCTACCGCAAATTCTTATTGGGACGAACACTATACTTTTGGTAAGGTTTCCAAAAAACGGCCCAAAACTATTTCTAAAAAGTTTGTTGATCTGTTAATAATAAATACCATTTTACCAATAAAATTTTGCTACTTAAAATACAGGGGTTTGCCAATTGAGGAATCTTTTCTGAAAACAATCGGCACGATTACGGGTGAAACTAACAGTATTATCCAAAACTATAAGGAGCTCGGGGTATCCGTCAATAACGCCAAGGATAGTCAGGCATTACTTCAATTATATAATAACTATTGTACAAAGGGCAAATGTTTACAATGCACCGTTGGCTCGGCGTTATTAAATTTAAAGCACTAATTTTATCCTATGAACATATTCTACGACTTATTGCACTATTTACAAAAAAGAGGTTTTGAGGTTTGCCGTAGGATTGCCGAAAGACTTGGTATTAGGGCTAGGGTGGTGCGTACTTCTTTCATATATCTCACATTTGTTACATTGGGTTTTGGTTTCGCTTTATATCTTTTCCTTGCATTTTGGTTGAGGATAAAGGATTTAATTTATACTAAAAGAACTTCAGTATTTGACCTCTAACCCATGATAAAGCTTTTTCGTTCTAAAATATTATTAGCCTTATTTCTAGTACTGGTCGTTTTGGTATTTGGGGTTACGGGATATCGCTTTATTTCCGATTACTCCTGGATAGATGCTTTTTATATGACCATCATCACGGTAACTACCGTTGGTTTTTCCGAGGTAAGACCAATGGAAGCGGAGGGTAAAATTTTTACCGTGATCTTAATTGTAACTAGTGTAGTCATCGTAGGTTTTGCTATTTCGGTAATTACGGAATATATTCTGAGTAGAAATTCATTGCAACTTTTAAAAAAGAGAAAAGTGAGAAATATTATCGAGAACTTATCCGATCATGTTATAGTTTGTGGGTATGGTCGCAACGGAATGCAGGCGGCGGAAAGACTTAAAGCCTACAAAAGGCCTTTTGTAGTGATCGAAAGAGATAAAGAACTAATAAGCAAACATGAAGATGAAGTTCTTTTTGTAGAGGGTGATGCAAACGATGATGCCGTTTTGGAGTTGGCGGGAATAACTCGTGCACAATACCTTATTACCGCCTTACCCGATGACGCCGTGAACTTATTTGTGGTGTTGTCCGCTAGACAATTGAACAGGGATTTGTTCATTATTAGCCGGGCCTCGCTAATTACTTCTCAGAAAAAATTATTACTTGCCGGAGCGAATAAGGTTATAATGCCAGATAAAATAGGAGGAGATCACATGGCTTCGTTAGTAGTAATGCCAGACCTCATTACGTTTATGGATAAACTTTCTATGGAAGGGGAACATACCATTAACCTAGAAGAAGTAGCTATAGAGGATTTTGCAGATCAAGTTGATTGTAATTCTTTACGTGATTTGGACCTAAGGAAGAAAACGGGCTGTACCATAATTGGCTACATTGCTCCTGATGGTGAATACATTATTAATCCTGAAGCAGATTTACAATTACTTCCCAACAGTAAGGTAATCGTTTTGGGTAGACCCGAGCAAATAAGAAAATTGAACCAAATGTTCCATATAGAATAATGATCTTATGAAGATATATTTGATTCAGTACATTATTTTTAGGATATTGCCATTCTTTCAAACTATTTAACTAACTAACTAAATAAACTAATTGCCATGAAGTATAAACTTCTAAACTTGTTTACATTTTTAGTACCCTTCATTACCTTTTCTCAGGAATCTCAGGAAATGGGAGTAGATGAGAAAATAGACCAGGTTTTTGGAGACCTAACGGGATGGTTCGTCGATTTTATTTTTTACCAGATTCCGTTTTCTGAAAATGTGAGCATATATTGGGTTTTATTTCCTTTAATTCTTGGTGCCGGATTTTTTACATTCTATTTTAAGTTCATCAATTTTACGGGCGTTTGGATCGCCTTAAAGGTGGTTATGGGCAAGTATGAGGACATTGAAAAATATGGTGCCGCAAATTTATATGGAGAAGATGGTATCGCAGGTGGTGTAGATATGAACAAAGTAAAGAGCCTAGATAAACACCTGACGGATAATATTGATGAAATCGTGGTAGATGGTGATATACTTGATACGATTAGGGATGAAAGTTCAGATGGAGAAGTATCTCATTTTCAGGCACTTACAGCAGCTTTATCGGCAACAGTTGGTTTGGGTAATATTGCGGGTGTGGCCATTGCTGTTTCCATTGGCGGCGCAGGGGCTACCTTTTGGATGATTGTGGCCGGTCTTTTAGGTATGGCATCAAAATTTGTGGAATGTACCCTAGGTGTTAAGTACAGGGATGTTGGGAAAGACGGAACTATTTTTGGAGGCCCCATGTATTATTTGAACAAGGGTCTAAGGAATAAAAAATTGGGTAGAGTGTTGGCAGCAGCATTCGCGGTTATGTGCATTGGGGGCTCTTTTGGAGGCGGAAATATGTTTCAAGTCAATCAAGCCGTCCAACTTTTTGAAAACATGACAGGAGGTACTGAATCGTTTTTATTCGGTTACCGGTGGGTTTTTGGGGTTGTAATGGCCATACTTGTCGGAATTGTAATAATAGGAGGTATTAAATCCATTGCCAAAGTAACCGATAAAATTGTGCCTTTCATGGTCATTATTTATGTTGGGGCATCCCTTTTTGTATTGGTAGCAAAATATGACATGATCGGATGGGCATTCAACCAAATTATAGAAGGTGCATTTGCCCCCGTTGGAATAGTAGGCGGGGCCGTTGGTGTTATGATTCAAGGCTTTAGAAGGGCGGCATTTTCAAATGAAGCCGGTGTTGGGTCCGCTTCTATAGCCCATTCCGCAGTTCGTACAAAATATCCGGCATCTGAAGGATTGGTGGCGCTGCTCGAGCCTTTTATTGATACGGTCTTAGTTTGCACGATGACGGCACTGGTTTTGATAATAACAGGGAATGTCGATCCAAGTAACGCTACCTTGAATGATGCCGATGCCATTTTGCTTACCTCCAGTGCTTTTGAATCGGTAATCAGCTGGTTTCCATATTTGTTGACAGTCGCCGTTGTGTTATTTGCATTTAGCACACAAATCTCATGGTCTTACTATGGATATCAATCTTGGGCATATTTGTTCGGTAGAACCAAACGCACCGAATATACCTATAAGATCATCTTCTGTTTATTTGTAATCGTGGGTGCTTCCGCTAGTTTAACATCTGTAATAGGGTTTTCCGATGCAATGATTTTCGGCATGATGGTTCCCAATATGATCGGTATAGTTCTCTTGGCTCCCAAGGTTAAAGTTGAGCTTAAACGGTATTTGGATGCCATTAAATTAAAAAGGGAAGCATTGAATTAGGATAATGAATCAATGAACAATTTCAAATCCCACTTCAAGTTCAGCAAACAAGAACGAAGTGGGATTTTCTTTTTACTGCTTTTATTGATTACTGTCCAAGTCGGCTATTTCTTCTGCCAAATATTTAAGACTGATGCCACTGTTTCACTTATCGTAAACGATGATGTGCAGCAAAGAATAGATAGTCTTAAGATGGCTTCAAATAGAGTTGAAAAGCATCAAATATTTCCTTTCAATCCCAACTTTATTACGGATTATAAAGGCTACACCCTGGGGATGTCCGTTGAGGAAATTGACCGCTTACATCAATTTAGGGCACAGGATAAGTTCGTAAACTCTGCGGAGGAGTTTCAAAAGGTGACTAAAGCCTCTGATTCACTAATCAAAGCTATCTCAGTAAATTTTAAATTTCCGGAATGGACCAAAAAAAATAGGGATTATGCTAAGCCCAAATCCAAAGTAGAAGATTCGAGAGGAAGGGAGGATTTGGAGTTTGCTTATAAGGTCAAAGATTTGAACGAGGCGACGGCAGAGGAACTTATGACGATTTACGGAATTGGGGAGAAGCTGTCTGCCCGTATAGTAAAGTTCAGGGATAGGCTCGGGGGTTTTCTTGTAGACGAACAGCTTTACGATGTGTATGGGTTGGAACCCGATGTCGTGGAAAGGACTTTTGGTCGATTCAAAGTACTGAATCCGCCCAAAATTGAAAAAATAAATATCAACGAAGCGTCCGTCTCCCAAATATCGAAATTAGTATATCTTCAAAGAAGTGTGGCCCAAAGCATAGTAGATTACAGGAATCTCAACGGAGGTATTACTTCTTTTGACGAATTATCAAAAATCGAGAATTTTCCAATAGAGAAGATAGACAGAATTGCGTTATATTTGTCGCTAAAAAAATAAGGCTATGCAAAGTATGTACTTCACTGAAGAACATCAATTATTTAGACAAAGTTTAAAGGATTTTTTACAAAAAGAAGTAGTTCCCCACGTAGATAAGTGGGAAGAGACGGGCACGATAGATACATTTATCTGGAAGAAATTCGGTGAAATGGGTTATTTCGGTCTGGCCACTCCTGAAAAGGATGGTGGGTTAGGTTTGGATTTGTTCTACACGGTGGTTTTATTGGAAGAACTTCAAAAAATAAATTCTGGCGGATTTGCAGCAGCAATTTGGGCACATGCCTACTTAGCGATGACTCACGTTAATAAAGAAGGTGATAATGCTATCAAAGAGAAATACTTGACCGCAAGTATTACTGGAGAAAAAATAGGATGCCTTTGTATTACAGAACCTTTTGGAGGTAGTGATGTTGCAGGAATGCGAACTACTGCTGTT
>CAJQMW010000295.1 GCA_905479535.1 uncultured Maribacter sp.
CAATAAATAATCAAAATGTGATTATACTATTAGAATCTTTCTCATAGCAATTCATTTTCCTATCACGATGTAAAGATACACTTTGTTTAACTTTAAATAAAATAAATTAAACAAAATATTTGTTAAAGTTTTAAATAGAAAAGTATGCCAGTTTGTCACCGATGATGAGTATGGTATTTTTTTTGACTGTGTACAAGAAACTAATCCTAAAAAATAAAACTATATGGCAACAGGTAAAATAAATGTTTCTGTAGACAACATATTTCCGCTTATAAAGAAATTCTTGTACAGCGATCATGAAATTTTTCTAAGGGAATTGATATCCAATGCAACGGATGCCACCCTTAAATTAAAACATCTGGCAGCAATTGGTGAAGCCAAGGTAGAATATGGCAATCCTCTTATTGAAGTTAAAGTTGATAAAAAAGGTAAAAAGCTCCATGTCATTGACCAAGGTCTTGGAATGACAGAGGAAGAAGTAAAGAAATATATCAACGAAGTAGCGTTCTCCGGAGCGGAGGAATTTATAAATAAATATGAGGATTCCGCTAAAGATGCTGGAATTATAGGCCATTTTGGACTTGGATTTTACTCGGCCTTCATGGTTGCGGACAAGGTAGAAATCATTACCAAAAGCTACAAAGATGAGCCGGCCATTCATTGGTCCTGTGATGGATCTCCAAAATTTACGATAAAGAAATCCAAAAAGGAAGAGCGTGGAACGGAAATCATTCTGCACATTGCCGAGGATTCAACAGAATTTTTAGCGGAGAGCAGAATTACCGAGTTGTTGCGCAAGTACAATAAATTCATGCCCGTACCCATTAAGTTTGGAATGAAAACGGAGACACTTCCAAAACCTGAAGGCGCGAAAGAAGAGGAACCTGCTCCTACCAAAGAGGTAGACAATATTATAAATAATCCAAATCCGGCATGGACAAAACAGCCGGCAGATCTTAAGGATGAAGATTACAAAGGTTTTTACAGGGAGATGTATCCCATGCAGTTTGAGGAGCCTTTGTTCCATATCCACCTTAATGTTGATTATCCGTTCAACCTTACGGGAATACTATATTTCCCAAAGTTGACGAACGATTTGAACATTCAAAAGGACCGGATTCAGCTCTATCAGAATCAGGTTTTTGTAACGGACAATGTAGAAGGTATCGTACCCGAGTTTTTAACAATGCTACGAGGGGTAATCGACTCTCCGGATATTCCTTTGAACGTTTCTAGGTCATATCTACAAGCGGATGGTGCCGTTAAAAAGATTTCTTCCTATATCTCCAGAAAGGTAGCGGACAAGTTGAACTCGTTGTTCAAAAACAACAGGGAAGACTTTGAGAAGAAATGGAACGATATCAAAATCGTTATTGAGTACGGAATGCTTTCCGAGGATAAATTCTTTGAAAAAGCGGACAAATTTGCGCTTTATCCTACAGTGGACGGATCTTTCTTCACTTTTGAAGAGTTACAGGAGAAAATTAAACCTACCCAAACCGATAAGGACGAAAAATTGGTCATACTTTATGCCTCCGACAAAGAAACACAGCACAGTTATATAGAGGCGGCCAAAGCCAAGGGTTATGAAGTTTTGTTGATGGACTCCCCAATCATTGGTCACCTGATGCAGAAATTGGAAACCTCCAAAGAGAAAATTTCCTTTGCACGTGTAGATGCAGACCATATAGACAAACTAATTCAAAAAGAGGATACTCAAATTTCCAAGTTGTCCGATGAGGAAAAAGAAACCTTGAAATCTGAATTGGAGAAAGTTATTGGTGAGAAAAGTAGCTATACCGTACAATTGGAGGCTATGGAGAGTAGTGCATCACCTTTTATCATTACCGAACCGGAGTTCATGCGCCGCATGAAGGAAATGCAGCAGACCGGTGGCGGTGGCGGAATGTTCGGAATGGGTAACATGCCAGAAATGTACAACCTCATCGTTAATACCAATCACGAGTTGGTAGGCGAAATTTTGAATACGAAAACGGCGAAGAAAAAGGAACGGTTGATCAACCAATCCTTAGATTTGGCCAAGCTTTCGAAAGGTCTGCTAAAAGGTGCGGAATTGACCGAGTTTATAAAACGAAGTTATGATATGGTGAAGTAGACTTAATACTTCTAACTTTTATAGCATAAACCGTTTCAGACATTGGAGCGGTTTTTTATTGGTATGATTTTCATGTCGTATATTAGAGGGGTTGCCCTTACTTTTCTATAGTATAAAAACCAACCAAATGCAGGACGAAAAAAACAGTGCCAAATAGGAGGAAAATCTGGATGGACCCCAGGTCCAGGCAAAACCCCGCTTAATTAACAAAAACTAATATTTGATGCGCTGCAGTTTTTGATTCTGTTTACCACACCGCTATAAAAGAGGCATGCTATCTTTTTTCATTGGTCTACTGCACTGCCAAGAAAATAAACATTGCATCTATCAAGCTTGTCCTTTCGTAGTTTATAGGTGGCTTAAAATGCTACGAATCGGTAAGAAATAAAAAAGGTGAAAAGTAGTATATATATAAAAATTAAGGTAAAACACGTCAGCTATTTATCCAAAGAAACAAAAGCCAAACAAGCTATTTACCACCTACAAGATTTATAAATATTAAGATTTGTTCTTATCTTTTCATCAAATATTAATCGTTAGGTAAATTAGTTCTTATAAAATCGCTATGCGGCATATCTGGCGTGCCTATGGTGGAAATATTTTTTCACCTGCGGTTTATCGGCTTTCCTCCTGTTCATGAAATCATTGATATTATCCTTGAGCTGTT
>CAJQMW010000296.1 GCA_905479535.1 uncultured Maribacter sp.
AAAATCAAGCTATGATGATTTGCATCTGGCCGATTTCGTAATGGTCAGTATTCCGGTGGATGTGGTCTTGGAGGAACTTCCGAGAATTCTGGATAAAGTACGTGATGAATGTGTGGTTTGCGATGCCGGTTCTACCAAGGAGTTGGTTTGTGCCACTTTGGATGACCACCCCAAAAGAAGAAACTTTTTGGCCTGTCACCCCATTGCGGGTACAGAGTTTTCGGGGCCATCGGCTGCGATAAACGGTTTATATGATGGTAAAACCAACATAATTTGTGAGGTAGAAAAAACGGCATTTAAACTACAGGAAAAAGCATTGGAGATTTTTCAATTATTGGGCATGCGAATAAGGTATATGAATCCCAAGGCGCATGACAAACATATAGCCTATGTATCGCATTTGTCACACATTAGCTCGTTTATGTTAGGAAAGACGGTAATTGAGAAGGAGAAAAACGAACGTGATATTTTTGACATGGCGGGGAGTGGTTTTGAGAGCACGGTCCGTTTGGCAAAAAGTTCGCCTGCAATGTGGACACCGATTTTTGAGCAGAATAAGGAAAATGTTGTGGAGACTTTGGAAGAATACATCCAAAATTTACTGGATTTTAAAGAATTGCTTTTAAAGGACGATTTCAAGGGCATTTACGATGAAATGAATAACACGAATAAAATTAAATCAATATTAAAGGGAATACCGATAAATAAGAAGTAATGGAGAATACAAAAGAAATGAGGACATGGTTGGATGATATGGGTTTAGACCATCCACTAGTAATAGCAGGGCCATGTAGTGCAGAAACCGAGGAGCAAGTATTGCGTATTGCGCACGAGCTTAAGGATACCGATGTAAATTACTACAGAGCGGGAATCTGGAAGCCTAGAACACGTCCGGGCAACTTTGAAGGGGTTGGTGCCTTAGGTCTAAAGTGGTTGCAAAAAGTAAAATCGGAAACCGGACTAAAGACAGCTACCGAGGTTGCAAATAGAGCGCATGTAGAATTAGCTTTGGAGCATGATATAGATTTACTCTGGATAGGCGCCAGATCAACGGTAAGCCCTTTTATAATGCAGGAACTGGCTGATGCCTTGGAAGGAACGAATAAGATTGTTTTGGTAAAAAATCCCGTAAACCCAGATTTGGCCCTATGGTTAGGGGGGATTGAGCGTTTGCATACGGCGGGAGTCAATAAATTAGGTGCAATCCATAGGGGTTTTTCTACCTATGAAAAGACCAAATACAGAAATATTCCGGAGTGGCAATTGGCCATCGAGTTTCAGAACAGGTTTCCGGACTTGCCACTGATCAATGATCCATCGCACATTATCGGTAGACGCGATATGATTTTTGATGTATCGCAAACGGCATTGGATTTGAATTTTGACGGGTTGATGATCGAAACACACCATGACCCGGACAATGCATGGAGCGATGCCGCCCAACAAGTTACACCACAAAAACTGGTTCAGATCATGAGGGATTTAAAAATACGTAAGGAGACAGATCCGGAAGCTGAGTACAATACCAAACTTAGCAACTTAAGGACCCAGATCGACGTTATCGATAATCAATTGATCGAGACGCTTGGGAAAAGAATGAAAATTTCCGATGGTATTGGAGAATTGAAAAAGGAAAAAAACGTTGCCGTTTTACAATCCACTAGATGGAACCAAATATTGGGTGCCATGATTTTAGAGGGAGAGTCAAAGGGGCTTAGTGAGGAATTTGTGCTAAGGATGTTCAAGGCCATACACCAAGAATCCATTAACCACCAAGAGAAAATTGTAAATTCATAATAGTAAAAAGAGGCTTTTGAAAAAGTCCTGCTACTGTCATTTCGAGTGTCCCGAATATTCGGGACACTCGAAATGACAGTTATTTTCCTCCCTCCCTTTGGGGGAGGATTAGGGAGGGGCCTATTTCTTGAAAATATAACGGGTAATGAAAATCCCTTGTCCGTCTTGCTGTCCTGTATCCGCTTCAACACTGCTGGTCACGAATGCCAGTTCCCATCCATCGGCTGCCATAGCACTTAATTTGGAGGAGATCATGGCATCATTGGCGGCAATATTCTGAAAACGTATTCCCGCAATATTGTAAAAGTTCAATAATTTAACGTGAATAATGGATAAGAAAAAGGTGCGATTTTATTAGGTTAAACCACTGTTTTTCAGTAACTTAATATAAAAATCACACCCTCATGCTTAGAGATAAAGTTACGGAATTCTATGTGGAAATGGACGATTTCTGCAAAGAATTCGCTTCACAACTGGAAAATCGTCCGTTTTTGCCCGCTACGGGAATCAACAGGCGCAATAGGAAGGGAAACCTTTCGGATGCCGAGATGATGTCCATCTTCGTGCTTTTCCATTTCGGGCATTTTACCAACTTCAAGCACTTTTACCTGCACTACGTAGAAAGACATCTGGCCGACCTGTTCCCCGACCTGATAAGCTACGAACGGTTCAATGCCCGCCAGGAAAGGATACTGGTGCCGTTGCTGCTCTACCTGAGGTATCGCGGCCTGGGCAGGTCCCGTGGCATCAACTACATCGATTCCACCTTGGTCAGGGTCTGCCACATCAAAAGGGAAAAGCAGCACAAGGTCTTCGAAGGGCTGGCCAAGAAGGGGAAGTCCACTATGGGGTGGTTCTTCGGCTTCAAGCTCCATCTTATCATCAACGACCGTGGCGAACTTCTCTCGTTCTATCTGAGCGAGGGCAACGTGGACGACCGCAACGTCGAGATAATGACCGCCATGACAAAGGACATCTTCGGCAAGCTCTTCGGCGACAAGGGGTACATCTCGAAGGCACTTGCGGAGCTGTTGTTCCAGGACGGCATACAACTGATGACCAAGGTAAGGAAGAACATGAAGAAACAGAACCTGTCGGACGTGGATGCGATACTGCTCAGGAAAAGGGCACTGGTCGAATCGGTCAACGACGAGCTCAAGAACATCTGCAAGCTCGAACATACCAGGCACAGGTCGGTAAAGGGGTTCTTGGTCAACATGGCCGCCGCACTGGCCGCATATTGCTTCTTCCCGAAAAAACCATCGCTCAACATTACGCCTATTGAAACCGACCAATTATCTTTATGGGCGGCTTAAACATTATTCACGTTAA
>CAJQMW010000297.1 GCA_905479535.1 uncultured Maribacter sp.
AAATCAATTTTGTTGGCAACATCTTGCATACTTATAAATGAATCAAATGAAAATTTTCCCTCTTCTGTGGCCGATCCCTTTTTCGTAGTAATCAGCAAAACTCCATTACCGCCCCGTGATCCATATATAGCAGCGGCAGAAGCATCTTTTAATACTTGTATCGACTCAATATCGTTTGGATTTAAGGTCGCAAGGGGATTTACCGGAGGTGGCTGGAAAGCTGCCCTCCTTCTGGCCAAACCACCATTGACACCAGATGTAGTCAGGTTTCTTGAAATTGGAATTCCGTCGATTACGAACAATGGATCGTTTCCTGCGGAAATAGAACCAGAGCCCCTCACCCTAATATTAGGGCTTGCACCCGGTTCACCAGAAGTTTCCTGCACTTGAACACCGGCGACCTGACCGATTATTGCACTTTCTGGACTAAGGGAAGGTACCTCCGTTATCGTCTCCGGCGTTATGGAGATTACGGATCCCGTCACCCTTTTCTTGGCCAACGTTCCGTATCCGACAACTACAACCTCCTCCAAGGCCGCTGCATCCTCTTCAAGACTTACAGTAACAGTAGATTGACCCGAAACATTGACTTCCTTAGACTTGTATCCCAAGTAAGAGACTTGAATAATGTTGACCCCAGATGGAAGGGTTATCTCGAAGTTACCGTCAAAATCAGTGGTAGTTCCTACCGTTGTACCCTTTGCCACAATTGAAGCACCCGGCAAGGGATTGCCAATTTCGTCCAAAACCAAACCAGAAATACTTGTCTGAACGTCTGTAAGTTGAGTTTTTTGTTCCGGTAACGGAAGGTTTATTGTAGCATTTTTCTTTCTTTTAATAACAATCTGGCTAGAAAGAATCTCATAGTCCAAATCCGTATTCTCAAAAAGAACTTTTAAAAGGTCCGCAACACATAAATTGTCCCTTAAGATAGTGACTTTGCGGTCCAAATCCACTTCGGAAGCCTCATAAAAGAATTTATGCCCCGTGGTTTCCGTTATTTCCTCAAAAACGTAACCTAATTTTTTCTCTTTAAAATTAGTGGTCACAATATCGTCTTGTGCGCATGTACCGGCATTGGCATAGCTAAAAAATAGCGATAAACAAAACCAGCACAATATGTTTTTGTTTAGCAATTGGGACTTGCTAAATGTGATTCTTTGTTTTTTCATAATTAGTAGTTAGTCTAGTTAATATTGGATTAAAAAAAATCATTCAATTCATAAGCTTTATTGTTTCGTTATTATTATGCGTTTTCCCTTTTTGGTGTAATTAAAAAATGTGTGTGTTTGTATAGTTTTCAAGATGGAATCTATATCCTCTTTATCGAACATCCCGGTAAACCTAAGGTTGTCCAAAAAACCATCTTCATGAACTATTTCAACATTATATTGGCGTTCTAATTTTTTGATGATTTCTGACATTCGCTCATTTTCAAAGGCAACTACACCCTTGGTCCAGGATATATATGGGGTTATGTCTACATCTTCAATCACAAAAGAGTTTTTCAAGTCTTTATGTTTTGTGGCTTTCTGATATGGTTTAAGCACATTGAGTATTTTTGTTTCACGACTGGCTTCATCCCCAACACCAACAGACCCTTCAACTAAGACTACTTCCGTTAGTTCATCACCGTCGTATGCCGAAATATTGAAAATCGTACCAAATACCCGAGTGAACACATTATTTGTCCTTACTTCAAATGGCTTTGAAGTATCCTTTTGGATTTCAAAAAATGCCTCACCTTTCAACGAAACTTGCCGCTTATCCATTCCTGCGAAGCTAGAGGGATAGATCAACTCAGAACCCGAATTTAATTTAATCGTAGAACCATCTTCCAAAGTTACCGTGAGAAGCTTACCATAAGGAATTCTTAAGGTATTATACGCCAATTCTCCTTCTTTGTTTCTAAAGGTGCCATGTTGGAGCACTCCATTATTCAGCTGAATTTTTGCAGTATTACCCAAAAGAACAGTATCGTTTTCGGATGAAAGATTCATCATCTCACCGTTACCAAGCTGCAGGGTTATTTGATTAACGTCTATTATGCTATTTGTACCCTTGGCCTTATTGTAACCGCCAATAAAATAGCCAGTAAGACCTATTAGCACCAAAACCGTTGCGGCATATTTCCAAAAAACACTACTTGCGAAAAATGGAAGTGCGGCTGTTTTGTGCTTGCCTTCGATACCTTTCAAAAATTCATTGAAAGCTTTTTCAGAATCCCAGAAGTTATTTTGATGTTTGACCAAGAACTCTGCTTGGACCAATTTCTTGAATGTCTCTTGATTCTCTTTTTTCTTAACCCATTCATACAAAACTGATATTTCTTCCAGAGATGCATCTTGGTTAAGATAATTAGTGATAATTCCTCTAATGTCCAGCTTGGTCATCTATAATGTTTGGTTGTCCCTACTTAAAGAACGTAGCCTTTATGGAATACCCTTACTTACAACGTGATTTTTTAACATAAAAAAATATACTTGACAAAAAATTGCGGTAGTTTTTTGCTAAATGATCAATAGATTACGATCGGTTGGCCTTAGAAGAATATGGATAATTGTGTCCTTAGCCTTTTTAGAGCCTTTGACATATGAACTTCGACGGTTTTTATAGAAATCTCAAGTCTTTCGGATATTTCCCTGTATTTTAAGCCTTCCCTTTTACCCAATATAAATACTTTTTTACATTGCTCTGGTAAATTTTCAATTTCAGCTTCCAACAACCTTAATTTTTGTTCGAACTGGTTGGAGTCCGCAGCCAAAATATCCATATGTGCCTCCTGTTTTAACTGTTCTAAAAGTTTTATTTCCCGATTTATCTTTCGTCTTGAATCAATAAAAAGGTGGTATGCAATCTTGAAAAAATACTTTTTTAGGCCATTTTCTTGAATGAACAGTTTCTTTCTTTTTTCCCACATTTTTACAAATGCCTGCTGCGCTATTTCTTCTGACAATTTAGCGTCACCTGAAATTGCAAGTAAGTAATTACATAGTTCACTATGGTATAGTTCAAAAAAGTGTCGAAAGGCTAGCTCAGAACCCCTTCTTAATTCTTGTATCAAAAATTTTTCGTAATGCAAGCTGTTCTCCTCCATAGCTTAACAATTTATAAATCGAATTATACGATATTGCCAAAAATCAAATATTGATTGCGCATAAACCACTTTTAGTTTAAAATTAACCTTCACTATATTAATAGTTTCTCCAGAAATTTAAAACACCCTATACAACAAAGCAGGTAATTCCAAAACACAAAAAAAACTGAAGTTCAATTTATTCTGTAAATAATTACTTTGAAAATCAAAGAATTAACAGGCAATGATTTAAAAGTACGTGAGAAATATTATTCTTAAAATTAGTTAAATTATATTATTAATTGGATCTTTAGGGAAAGAATTCTTGGTGAATCTGGCA
>CAJQMW010000298.1 GCA_905479535.1 uncultured Maribacter sp.
TACTCTCAAAGGAAATTTCCCCTTCAAAGGGCATAAACAGGGTACAGGTAAAACTGCCATCCAAATTGGGCATAGCAATTAACATAAACCTTCCCCTTGGCCAGATGTGAAAGGAGTTCTTATCCAATTTATGACTTCCATCCCCGTTTGGGGGCATACTGAGTTCCTTATAGCCTACATCTATAAAGTCCTGTGAATAGTCAAAACGGCTTCTACGTTGCATTTTATGCCTAACCCTAGAGAATGCACCGTCACACCCAAAAATGAGGTCATAGTCATATACTTTCCATTCGCTTTTCTCACTTTCGCCGGTATATAATTTAGCTTCGGGAAGATTAACGTCCCAAACCTTCTCGTTAAACCTGAAGTCCACTCCCGCTTGCTCGGCCAAGTCTATCATCCGCTTGTTCAGTACACCTCTTGAAATAGACCATATGGCTTCTCCCTCCTTACCGTATTTTTGATAGTATTCTTCTTTACCTACCACATGCATGGCCCTTTTGTCCAGTGGGATTCCTATTTTTCTTATTTCTTCCTCTATTCCCACTTCTCTAAGTGCTTTCCAGCCTCTATTGCTCATGGCTAAATTGATGGAACGCCCCGAAAAATTGATATTCCTAATATCCGGTCTACGATCAAAAACAGTGATTTCGTGTCCGTATTTTTTTAAGTAGATAGCTAATAAGGAACCCACAAGACCGGATCCAATGATTGCGATATTCTTTTTGGTAATTGTCATGGGATATTGGTCTGGAAAATAACTTTGTTCGGTCATAAAAATAGGAAAATATATGGGATAACACCTATACTAAACCATGTGTCTTATTATCGATTTAGTATTCCCTTAACTAGAAATGTTTAACTATTTATTATTTTTGATAGACAAAAAATAAAATCTTTGAAACACTTTGCCAAGTTAGAATTAAAAAATCTCGATGGTCGGTATAGGGCCAATCTAATAAACAGCTGTACTGGCTATAAATCTTGTAACCTATTAGGCACGATATCGGACGAGGGAATATCCAATCTGGCAATTTTCAATTCGGTAGTACATATAGGAAGTAATCCAGCTTTGTTAGGTTTCATTTTGCGTCCGCTTACGGTACGTAGGGATTCCTATAGTAATTTTAAGGAATCCGGATTTTTTACGGTCAACCAAGTGAATTCTGCCATAGTAAGGGACGCTCACCATACCTCTGCAAAGTATCCAGAGGATATCTCGGAATTTTCAAAAACCAATCTCACGGAAGAATTTTTACACGATTTCCCTGCACCTTATGTTAAAGAAAGTGTATTGAAAATTGGCTGCAGTTACGTAAATGAGTATAACATAGTGGAGAATGATTGTTTATTGATCATAGCGGCCATAGAACATTTATACTTACCGGAAGAAACACTACATATGGACGGTTGGGTCCAATTGGACAAAATAGATACCATAGCCACTATAGGACTGGACGGTTATGCATTGCCCAAACTTTTACATCGTTTAGCATATGCCCAACCGAACGATAAATCCCAAAAATTAGAGAGTGGCTCATAAAAAGCAGCGGTTACCACAAAAAATATGCGTCAGCTGCGGACTGCCGTTCAGCTGGCGCAAGAAATGGGAAAGGGACTGGGAAGGAGTAAAGTATTGCAGTGAGCGTTGTAGAAGGAACAAAACCAGTAGTAAGTAGTAAGTAGCATAAAAATTAAACTTCTAAAACAACAATCGATGACGCAGGAATTCTTTGGGAATAAACCTTTTCTTACTCCGAAGTTTCACGGCATTTTATATAAGCTAAAATGATGAACAACCTAATCTGGTTTCGTAATGATTTGCGGGTGGCCGACAATAGAGCCTTGAAAAATGCCTGCGAGGGGAAAAAAGTCATTGCTGTTTATTTTTTTGACCCAAGACACTATGATTTGGGTGACTTTGGTTTTAAAAAGACCGAAAAATACCGAGCTAAGTTTTTATTGGAAACCGTTCAGGAATTAAAAGACGCCTTACATCAGCTCAATATCACATTATTGACCTATAATGCGCGTCCAGACACTATTCTACCGAAATTGGTCAAGGACCAACAGGTTAAGAACATCTTCCTGCAAAAAGAATGGACTCGTGATGAATCCCAAGTTTTAGACCAAGTAAGAGCCAAAGTGCCAGCTTTGGTGAATTTTGAAGAATCGTACGACCAGTTTTTATTTCATCCAGAGGATATTCCGTATAAGAGTTTTGATGAAATTCCAAATGTATTCACCAACTTTAGAAAGAAGTGCGAGAAAAACGTTACTGTCTTAGAACCCCTCCCCGTCCCTACTCCAATGCCTAAGGAAAATATCCTAATTAAATCAACAGCAATACCCGCGTTGGAGGACCTAGGGTTGGAAGAATTTCAAACGGATTCACGGACTGCGTTTCCCTTTAAAGGAGGTGAATTCGCAGCCTTGGACAGAATTGAAGAATATTTCTGGAGTACAAAAAAGCTTGCATATTATAAGAAAACAAGAAATGGTCTGGTGGGTAAGGATTATAGTTCCAAGTTATCTGCATGGCTTGCTAATGGTAGTATTTCAGCTCGAACTATTTATTGGGAAGTAAAACGTTTTGAGGAAAAGATTAAGAAGAACCAGGATACGTATTGGTTGATATTTGAGCTTATTTGGCGTGATTATTTCAAATATGTTTCCCTTAAACATCAGGACAAAATCTTTAAAATTGGTGGTATCCTTGAAAAGGAATACGACTGGAACACCAACGAAATAGCTAGGAAACAATGGATTAAAGGCCAAACCAAAGAAAATTTTGTTAATGCCAATATGAAAGAAATTGCCGCAACAGGGTGGATGAGCAATCGGGGAAGGCAAAATGTGGCCAGCTATTGGGCAAAGGAACTTAAACAGGATTGGCGTATTGGTGCGGCATACTTTGAAAGTATGTTGGTAGATTACGACGTGCATAGTAATTGGGGTAACTGGATGTATAACTCCGGGGTTGGAAACGACCCGCGCAATAGAAAATTCAATATTAAAAGACAGGCTAAAATGTATGATGCGAATGGTAAATTTCAAAACCTCTGGCTACA
>CAJQMW010000299.1 GCA_905479535.1 uncultured Maribacter sp.
CCAGTCCATACCTGTCAGACAGGTACTCCATTGTCAACATTCTTCGTTCTTCATTAAAGGTAATGGGCTTGTCAACAATGTTACTTGTGCTCCCACAGGAGATGAATAAAAACAACAAAAAGCTTATTGGTATTACTAATTTCATTTTAAGGTCGTGTAATGGTATCTTTTGGAACCGCATATTTTATTTGAACCTTTCTCCTGCCCCACTCCCTTGCCTTTTGAATATCCTTCCCCATATAAATATCAATTCGGTTTCTCCACCGATAGTGCATTTTATCCTTTACCAGGTAGATCCCTTGAAAAGTATCGATTTTAACCATGGTATTGTGGCGCAATCCTTTTCGCAACAAATCCCTTGAAACTGCAATCCATTTAACGCCAGGCTTAATAGAATCTCCCCAAGCAGTAATCTTTGGATGTTCGTAAGACGTCTGCCAAGAAACCGAGTTGTAAGCCGTAGCGGTAACTTCCATGGGTACCCAATCGTATACGACGGCCTTTTTTACCTTGCTTTTACAGCTGCTCAAAATACACAAGAGCAATAATGGATAAGTAATTCTCAAACTTATATTTTAATACAACGGAATTCCTAAGATAAGGATATCTGTTTTATAAGTAACAAAACGGTTTTTTTTATGCCATTTGCTGGTGTTTCCATGTTGGTCAAAACTTCATGAATGTTACTATTTAGTTATAGCAACGGGAAATAAACGATGTAAACTATTGAAGTGGAGCCATCAAGATAATAGCGAATGGCGATAAGAATATATATATATAGTGTTTTCTGTAAATTTGTACCGCTATGAAAAAAGAAAAGAAACCGGATTATGTAGTTTTCGACGAAGAGACACAAAGCTATAATGGTAAAATGCTTCCCTATTCCAGTAGTCTGTCCGCTCCAAAAATCACCCCTCCCGATGTAACTTCTTGGAAAAATTCACATATCGTAAGTGCCAACAATCAATTTAAGGCCAAATATGAATCCATACAAAAGGAATACGAGCGTATGATGCAATCTTACGAGTATAACGACCTCGTCTACGGTGCTAAATTTAATTTTGAACCCATTGTAGGGAAAACTTATCATCTTTACAGAGCAGTGGACAAAAGCACCTTTCTTTCACTGATAGCACCCACGGAGTGTAATTTCGACTATCTGGGTTCATTCACATTAGGTCCCGATAAAATATGGGAAAAGCTACGAACCCGGTAAGGGCACATAACTTTTATCGTTCTCCATCATGGGAAAGGTTTTGTCCGCCCAATCAGTTTTAGCTTTTTCAATTTTCTCTTTGTCATGCGAAACAAAGTTCCAATAAATATGTCGTTCTTCGGGGAAAGGCAAACCGCCAAATAAAAAGATGCGGGTATTAGGCCTTAGCGTTATTTCACAAACATCCTCGACCTTACTTACTAGAATTTTTCCTTTTTCAATCTTCTTATCACAGGCGGAAATACTTCCTGACACCACACAAATTCCTATTTCACCTTTTAGTTTTCCATAAGTGTTGAGTACATATTCTTCTTCGTTTTTCACCTCAATCATAAAGAGATGGGAATGTACGGGCACGGGCGATTTCTTACCATAACCCTCTCCGGCAACTAAGGTGAACGCCGCGCTATCATCGTTCCATTTGGGTAAGGCGTTCGTATCAAAATGAAGGAATTCCGGTGCCATGTCCTCCAATTCTTTGGGTAGGGCTACCCATATCTGATAGCCATGTGCAGTGAAGGTATTTCCGTTTCTTAGATGTTGTGGAGTACGTTCGGTGTGCGAAACACCGGCTCCGGCCACCATCCAGTTTACGAAACCGGGTTTTATGAGCTGTGAAGTGCCCAAACTATCCTCGTGAAGCAATTCACCCTCCAGTATAAAAGTAAGGGTAGATAGCCCAATATGGGGATGTTGGTCCACATCCATATAACGTTCGGGACCAAGTTGGGTAGGCCCCATATGGTCTATGAAGATAAAAGGTCCGATCATTCGTTTTTTACGAAAAGGCAGTAACCTTCCCACTAAAAAATCCCCAATATCCCTGCTCCGTTCCTCAATAATTAAACCTATGTTTGACATCCTTTTCGTTTTTGATGAATTTACGATAATCCATAAAAAAAATTGCCTTGCGAAAACTTAGAATATTCCTGTTCGTCCTACTTCTAATTTTAGTAATCGGGGCGTATTTTAATTATCCTAAACTGAACATTATTTCCGCTTTTGCCAGTAAGAATACGGCCTCCTCGCACTTTATAAGTGGTCGTTCCATTGCGGACATTAATGCTACCGATAATAATATGCCATTGATTAAAATGGCCGAAATAAATGGGGTTATCGGAAATAACGTAACAAGCTCCGTTTTTGGGCTTATGGAGCGGGAAACTATATGTAGGGATGGGCTAGGCTGTGTTCTAATCAACGAATCGTACGACGGGAACATCCCACTTACTAAACCAAAAAGAACCCGGCCAAATACAAATTTACCCTTCCCTTACGGAAATAACGGTATCAAGGACACCGTTTTTGAAAACGTAGATTATGAACAGTTGAACAAAGCTATCGATTTTGCGTTCTGCAACAATGAACAACAGAAAACCCGAACCGTCCTTATCTCCTACAAAAATGAGTTGCTTGCGGAAAGGTACAATCAAGGATTTACAGAAGAAACACCAATTCTTGGTTGGTCCATGACCAAGAGCATTTTGGCTACCCTTTACGGAATCTTAGAATATCAAGATGAACTGGATGTGAACGATTACCGACCGTTTGCCGAAGAAGAAGGAGTGAAAAATTTAAAGTCTAGTATTACCTTAAACCACTTACTCCGTATGCAGAGTGGTCTGGCGTGGGACGAGGACTATGCCTCTATTTCCGATGTAAACAAGATGCTCTTTATGGAGAGCGATATGACCCAACCCCAAGCTTTAAAGCAAATGTTAGCGGCCCCTACTGAGGTGTGGAACTATTCTTCGGGCACCACTAATCTATTATCCGGAATTTTACGGAATCAGTTTGATACCTACCAAGCATATCTTGATTACCCATATTCCGCCTTAATCGATAAAATAGGGATGCACTCGATGCTGTTAGAAACCGATATGAGCGGAAACTATGTATTTTCTTCTTACGGATGGGCCACTACGCGCGATTGGGCAAAATTCGGTATCCTTTATTTGAATAAGGGCAATTGGAACGGGGAGCAGCTTTTTAACCCTTCTTGGACCGATTATGTTTCCAAACCTACGGCAAACTCCGATAAAGTATATGGCGCCCATTTCTGGTTAAACGCCGGTGGAAAATATCCCGACGTTCCAAAGGATATGTATTCTGCGAACGGATTTCAAGGTCAACGGATATTTATAATTCCATCTAAAGATTTAGTCGTTGTACGTACGGGACTGGCCAACGATGGGGATTTTGATATC
>CAJQMW010000300.1 GCA_905479535.1 uncultured Maribacter sp.
AAAAAACGTATTGAACTTGCCAAAGCTATTTTTAACCGTATGGGACACTCCATGGAAATTCCCGAAGGTCAAATGCAAGCGGCAACCGTAATTTGTGCAAGTGGGATTGCCTTTTGGATGCGTTTAATAAGGGCAACCACCCAAGGGGCCATCCAATTGGGGTTCGATTCCAAAGAAGCACAAGAACTGGCCATGCACACTTGTAATGGCGCAGCAAGTTTGCTTATTGAGTCTGGAAACCATCCCGAAGAAGAAATTGATCGGGTGACTACCCCAATGGGCTGTACCATAACGGGCTTGAACGAAATGGAACACCAAGGGTTAAGCTCATCACTTATTAGAGGTATCACGGCTTCCTTTGAAAAAATCAACCAAATTAAAAAAGGATAGAAAAAGGTACGGTTTTAGAATTATGGGTACGAAGTTTGAAGGAGAGATTGTCCCCTTCTTGCCTCCGACGAGGAACGAGAGGAAGGCGTAACTTTAGGGGTGTAAAACCAAGCCGCAACAGATACTAGATACAACATTAAAAAGATTCCTGCCTTTGTGGGAATGACGAAAAAGAGATTATTTATGAACCTATTCGAAGTATATCCACTTTACAATGTAACCCCTGTTTCCGCTAAGGGAATAGTAGTAAAAGATGAAAAGGGTCAAGAATATCTGGATTTCTACGGCGGGCATGCTGTCATTTCCATTGGACATTCCCATCCCCATTATTTACGAAGAATTAAAGAGCAGCTGGACAAGATAGGGTTTTATAGCAATGCTGTTCAAAATCCGTTACAATCGGAACTGGCGGAAAAACTAGGGCAACTTTCGGGATGTGGGGATTACAATCTCTTTTTGTGTAATTCCGGGGCGGAAGCCAACGAAAATGCCTTAAAAATGGCTTCGTTTCAAACCGGTAAATCCAGGGTTATTGCCTTTAAGAACGGCTTCCATGGCAGGACTTCCGCCGCCGTCGCCGCAACCGACAATGAAAAAATAAATGCGCCTATAAACAAACAACAAAAAGTAACGATACTCCCCCTAAACGATATAGAATCGTTCAAATCCGAAATACAAAAGGGCGATGTTTGCGGGGTGATTATAGAGGCGATACAGGGCGTTGGAGGCTTGGATGAACCGTCCACCAAATTTTATCAAGAAGTCGCCGAACTCTGTAAGAAAAACAATGCCATATTGATTGCTGATGAAGTACAGTCTGGTTTTGGACGTAGCGGAAAATTCTTCGGATTTCAACATCACGGTATTCAACCGGATATCATTTCAATAGCCAAAGGAATGGGAAATGGCTTTCCCGTAGGCGGCACTCTCATCCATGAAAGTATAAAGGCTACTTATGGAATGTTGGGCACTACTTTTGGAGGAAATCATTTGGCATGTGCAGCTACCATGGCTGTGCTCGAAGTTCTGGAAGATGAGAAATTGATTAAAAATGCTGAAAAACTCGGTGCTTATTTCAGAAAGAAAGCCGTGGAAATCCCACAAGTAAAAAGAGTCAAAGGTCGCGGATTAATGCTAGGGTTAGAATTTGATTTTGAAGTAGCCGAGCTACGGAAAAAATTGATCTATGACCAACATCTATTTACCGGTGGTGCTAAGGACAAACGCGTACTTAGAATTTTACCAGCGTTGAACATAACCGAAAAGCATTTAGATATCTTCTTTGAAAGATTGAAACAAGAATTAAAATAGAGAAAAGATAAGCTAAGGTCTTGATTCCTTTTTCTTGAATCATTATTCTAAACGGAAATTATGAACTACCTATCCATAAAAGACATAGATTCCCTAGCCAATTGGGTTGCGGAAGCGAAGGATTTGAAAAATAATCCGAGACGATTTGAATCTATTGGAAAGTGCAAGACTATCTGCCTTCTGTTTTTCAACAATAGCTTACGTACGCGACTGAGCACTCAAAAAGCGGCGATTAACCTGGGCATGGATGTAATGGTCATGAATTTTGGAAACGAGGGTTGGGCCTTGGAATATGAAGATGGGACCATCATGAATCAGGGAACATCGGAACATATTAAAGAGGCTGCACAAGTAGTTTCACAATATGCAGATATTATCGCTATTCGTGCTTTTGCAGGATTAAAGGATAAAGAAAAGGATGAGGCGGAGGAGGTGTTAAATGGATTCGTCAAATACGCAGGCGTTCCCATTGTAAACATGGAAAGCTCCATTGGACATCCCTTGCAGGCCCTTGCCGACGCGATTACTATAGCAGAATATAAAACCAAAACTAGGCCTAAAGTGGTACTCTCCTGGGCGCCACATCCAAAGGCGTTGCCCCATGCCGTAGCAAATTCTTTTGTTGAGATGATGCAACTCCAAGATGCTGATTTCGTGATTACACATCCCAAGGGCTATGAACTGAATTCAAAAATTACAAGAAATAGTACTATTGAGTATGACCAAAGTAAAGCATTGCAAAATGCAGATTTTGTCTATGTCAAAAACTGGAGTAGTTATAACGATTATGGCAAGGTAATGCACGAGAATTCCGGTTGGATGATGACAAAAGAAAAGCTTGGACATGCAAAATTCATGCATTGTTTGCCTGTACGAAGAAACGTGGTGGTCGAAGATGGTGTGTTGGACAGCAATCAGTCATTAATTATAGAACAAGCTAATAACCGAACCTACGCTGCCCAATTGGTGATTAAAAAAATACTGGAAAACGAATAGCATGAACTTGAAGCTAAAGGATAAAATCTGTATTCTCACCGGAGCTACGAGCGGCATGGGCAAAGCTATGGCCAAAGCTTTTCATGAACACGGGGCTAAACTAGTACTGTCTGGAAGAAACAAGGAACGTGGTCAAAATTTAACCAAGGAGCTGAGAAATTCAGTATTCCTTCAAGGAGACGTCGGCGAAGTTGATTACAATGAACAACTCGTAAAGGTAGCCATTGAAAACTTTGGAAAATTAGATATCGTAGCTATGAATGCTGGTATCTTGGGATTAGGGAATGTAGTTGATTTATCAATTTCAGATTGGCATAAAACCATAAATACCAATCTTAGTTCCATTTTTTATCTATCCAAATATGCCATCCCTGAAATACAAAAGTCTAATGGGACCATCCTAATTAATGCTTCCATTGCAGCTTTTAAAAGTTTTCCAAATCATCCTGCCTATTGTGCCTCGAAAGCAGCCTCCATTGCCTTAATGAAGCAAATGGCGGTGGAATACGCACCAAAAATACGAGTTAATGCTATTTGTCCGGGACCTGTGGACACGCCATTGCTTTGGGATTCGGCCAAAGCGTTTGACAATCCCGAAAGTGCTGTGAAAAATGCGGGAAAGGCTACCCTAATGAACCGTTTGGGAACGCCTCAAGATATAGCCAAATTAGCTCTTTTTCTGGTCTCCGATGATGCTTCATGGATTACGGGAACGGCGATGACAATAGATGGGGGCATCCTAAATGTATAATATGAGAGAAAAACTTTCTATAGTGAAAATTGGTGGTAACGTCATTGAAAACAAGGAGGAGCTTACGGTATTTTTGAAGCTTTTTTCAGACCTGAACGGGTCAAAGATATTGGTTCATGGCGGTGGTAAAAAAGCATCTGAGGTACTTAGCAAAATGGGAATCGAACCAAAAATGAAAGCTGGTAGAAGAATTACCGATGCAGAAAGTCTTGAAGTTATCACTATGGTCTACGGCGGTTTGACGAACAAAAATATTGTAGCCAAATTACAGGCGTATAATTGTAATGCTATTGGTCTGAGCGGTGCTGATGGGGACACTATTCAAGCGCATAAACGCCCTGTGACAAGTATTGATTATGGCTTTGCGGGCGATGTGGATGGAGTAAATCCCAAAATCATTTCTACCTTACTTAGAGCCGGATTGACACCGGTTTTCTGTGCGTTGACACATGATGGCAACGGACAAATCTTAAATACGAATGCAGATACCATTGCATCGGAAATCGCTATAGGTATGAGTCAGCTGTACGACACAACGCTTTACTATTGTTTCGAAAAGAAAGGTGTTTTGATGGATGTTGACGATGACGGTTCTGTGATAAAGTATATCAATTCATCTACCTATAAAAAACTAAGGATTGATAACATAATTGCTAACGGTATGCTTCCAAAAATGGAAAATTGCTTTCATGCCTTAAATGGAAATGTAAACAAAGTCTGTATAGGGGCCACATCCATGCTTGATGAGAAAACCGATGTATACACCACAATAACCCTATGATGATTACACAAAAAATATTGACGGAAAAGGCAATCGACCTATTAAAAAAATTGATTTCAATACAGTCGTTTTCATCAGAAGAGGATAAAACTGGCGACGCCATCCAAGATTGGTTTAAGGAATTTGACATTCCATTTGAACGTATCCATAACAACGTGTTCGCAAAGAACAAGTTTTGGGACGAGAACAAACCTACCCTTCTTCTTAATTCGCACCACGATACGGTAAAACCAAATAAGGCGTATACCAAAGACCCTTTTCATCCACATATAGAAGATGGCAAACTTTATGGGTTGGGGAGCAATGATGCCGGAGGTTGTTTGGTTTCCCTAATCGCGACTTTTACCCATTTCTACGAAGAAAAAAACCTTAATCATAATATCCTAATGGTCGCCTCTATGGAAGAGGAAAGCGCAGGTGAAAATAGTCTAAGGGGATTATTACCCAGTCTTCCAACGATTAATGTGGCCATAGTCGGAGAGCCAACGCTAATGGACTTGGCCATTGCAGAAAAAGGGTTGATTGTCTTTGATGCCGTTATAAAGGGAACCCCATCCCATGCCGCGCATCCTAATGACGACAATTCAATTTATAACACCATTGAGGTCCTGGAATGGTTCAAAAACTTCAAATTTCAAAAAACTTCCGAAGCCTTGGGTGACGTTAAGATGACGGTTACACAAATCAACGCGGGCACTCAACATAATGTAGTACCATCTCAAGTAGAGTTGGTGATCGATGTTCGGGTTAACGATGCGTACACGAATCAAGAAATAGCCGATTTGCTAAAAGCTGAAGCGCCCTGCGAATTGCAAGAAAGAGGTCTGAACCTCAACTCCTCCAAAATTGACAAAGAACATGGCTTGGTACAATCGGGCATAGCTCTGGGAAGAAAAACCTATGGCTCACCTACCTTGTCGGACCAAGCGGCATTGACCTGTCAATCCTTAAAATTAGGGCCTGGTGATAGTATCCGTTCCCATTCTGCAGATGAGTATATTTACGTGCATGAAATAGAGGAAGGGATTGATTTGTACATTAAAATATTCAATGGATTTTTAAAAAATTAAATTCTAGTATTGAGATGCTAGATGTGAGAATGTCATACTAGAAATCTCAATACTTAATACTCATAGCTAACATCTAAAAAAATGAAACTCTGGGACAAAGGTTTTAGTACCGATAAAAAAATAGATCATTTTACCGTTGGCAACGACCGCGAGTTGGACATACATTTGGCCAAGTACGATGTAATCGCTTCAAAAGCACACGCCAAAATGCTGGGAAAAATAGGGTTGCTGTCTTCAGACGAAACTTCGGATTTGGTACGAGAACTGAATGTCATTGAAGCCTCAATTAAAGAAGGAACTTTTGTAATTGAAGATACTTTTGAGGATATGCACTCTAAAATTGAGTTTATCCTAACCGAAAAACTTGGGGATACCGGAAAGAAAATACATACGGCAAGATCTAGGAACGATCAGGTTTTGGTCGCCATGCATTTATACCTAAAGGATGAATTGACCGATATTAAAAATCTAACCAAATCGCTTTTTGATTTATTGATGAATTTAGCGGAAAAGCATAAATCCGTTTTGCTGCCAGGATATACCCATCTTCAAATCGCCATGCCATCATCATTTGGATTATGGTTTTCGGCTTATGCAGAAAGTTTGATCGATGATCTTTATTTTATTGATGCAGCTTATAAAGTGGCCAATCAAAATCCGTTAGGAAGTGCAGCCGGTTACGGAAGTTCATTTCCCATAGACCGAAGTTTCACCACCCAAGAAATGGGTTTTGGAACCCTAAAATATAATGTGGTCGCCGCTCAAATGGGACGGGGAAAAGTAGAAAAAGCTACGGCCTTTGGCATGGCTAGCATAGCTGCGACCCTTTCCAAAATGGCCATGGATATCTGCTTATATATGAGTCAGAATTTTAATTTTATTTCCTTTCCGGATGAATTGACCACGGGAAGTAGTATTATGCCACACAAGAAGAATCCCGATGTTTTTGAATTGATAAGGGGTAAGTGCAATAAGCTACAATCAATTCCCAATCAGCTCACTATGGTTATTAACAACCTTCCCAGTGGATACCATCGTGATATGCAATTGGTCAAAGAGATTATGTTACCGGCCATTCAAGACATGAAGGCCTGTTTGGAAATATTAACCTTCAGTCTAAAAGAAATTAAGGTGAATACCGGAATTCTTGAGGACCCTAAATACGATTATCTGTTTAGCGTGGATACGTTAAATGAATTGGTACTATCGGGTATGCCCTTCCGTGACGCCTATAAGAAAATGGGGAAAGAAATTGAGGATGGTAATTTCAAGCCTAAACGGGATATCAAACATACCCATGAAGGAAGTTTGGGTAATTTGTGTCTGCAAGAAATCAGGGAGAAAATGAAAGATGCCCTTACCTAGACTGAATATTAAGAAGTTCTAATTTAAATACTTATCCGAATATACTCTAGTAAAGTGCGCGCCGAAAAATAAAATCAGGCTTGAATAGGACACCCATAGCATCACTAAGATTATAGACCCTGCCGCGCCGTAAGTTGATCCAGGTTCTGCCTTGCCGAAATAGAAAGCTAAGGCATATTTACCGTTTAGAAATAAAAACGCCGTAAGGGCAGCCCCTATTTTTACCGCTTTCCATGGTACCCGTGTACTGGGTAAATATTTGAACATAGCCCCGAACAATAGGTATATAAAGCCCAAGGACAACAGGATATCCAGTGCAAAACTGAGTTCCAGCAGGCCTTCCGGCATCAATCGGGAAAGCTGTCTTGAAAAGGCGGACAAAAATGACGTGAGTACAAAACTGATCAATAACAAGAATCCAAAAATCAGTATGAAACCAAAGCTTTTCAACCGCATAAAAAGTGTTGCCAAAATCTCATTGGAATAGCCAGGTTTCACCTCCCATATTTCGTTGAACGCATTCTGTAACTGATAAAAAACCCCAGTGGCACCATATATCAAAACCCCTACCCCTAAAATAGTGGCTACAATAGAAGTGTTCTCGCTTCCCCTATCTGAAATCATTTCTTGAATGGATTGCGCGGTTTCCGGTCCCATTGCCGCGGCTATTTCATTAAAAAGTTCGCCGCGAACAATCTCCCTGCCCCAAATAGAACCAACCAATTCTAAAATCAATATTAATAGACCAGGTAAAGAAAGGATTGCGTAATAGGCGATTACTGCGCTCAATTGGAAGGGGTTCCTTGAAATCCATGAAAAGTAGGTGGATTTCAATAATTTTGGTAAATGCTTCAACTTGAACTTCTCTGTCACTGTAAAAACTGATTTTTTTATTAATAAATTTTGGAATGGGATAACGCCTTTAAGTCAATTTTTTTCATTCTTTTTCTCCTGCCCCTCCTCAATTTGTTCATAGGCCTTTTTCAATTGCTCTTTTGATGGTGGTGGTAGCACTTGTTCTTTGGCCAATTCAGGCTCATAGGTGAGTTCTGCGTAAAAGGGAAAGTGATCGGATCCGATGGAAGCCCCACGATATACCTTCTTAATCCTGAAATCTGCCGACGTAAAAACATGGTCCAACGGCCAACGCATAACCCAACTTTTAGCATTGTAAGTACTATATAATCCCCTTCCTTTTCTCATATCCAAAAGTCCACTTACCTTTTGGAATAATTCAGTAGTCTCTGACCACGCCACATCGTTAAAATCTCCCAGAACTATGACCGGCAGTTCAGAATCTCGTGAATGCTTAGCAATTTTCATCATTTCAGCATCTCGATCTACCGAGGATGGATTATGCTGGGGAGTTGGTGGTGCTGGATGAATAGTAAAAAGTTGAATCGTATCCTTGGAGTTTAGTATCAATTGTGAGTGTATGGAGGGAATCGTATCCTCTATCATATATCTTACTTGGGGTTCATGTAATTTCAGTTTTGAAAATAGCAACATCCCGTAAGTATTATCCAAAGGTACTTCCACCTTATACTCATAATGTTTGTCCAGCTCGGTACTCAATGAACGTATCCATTCTTTGTTCGTTTCGGTGAACAATAGTACGTCAGCATCATTGGCACGAATATCCGATAGTAGCGATTGTTTGTCTTCGTTTTTTTGTAAGACGTTGGCGGTGTAAATACTTAAATCCTTCGTATTATTAGGAGAAGCGTCATGCGCTTCAAATTTTGCAAATGCCGTGTAGGGGAAGATTTTGTAGCCTTGAAAAAGAAAACATCCACTTAGTACCACAACGAAAATATAATCGGTTTTACTTTTAATATCAAATCCTATGAAATAGGTCAGCAATGCTATCATGGTCAACAAGGTCAATTGAAGGTGGGGAAAATCAAATATCCGCACGTACCATTCGTTGGTGGAGATATACGGGAAAATCGTAAGTATGATTGCAATGACCCCGAAGAGACGAAGAAAAATCTTTAATTTCATTATTTATCGGTCTACGATAAAGATACCTTTTCTTTAATTATACATTTGCTCGTAAAGAATTAATGTTCGCTCTACCCCTTTTGTCCTCACCCATTCAACACCATTGTTTTTTTCGAATAAGCACTCATAATTTGTTTTGGCAGTAACCATGCATCACTTTTTATTTCTATATTCTGGCCATGAAAAAATGGATCATTGGCATCTTACTTTGCCTGTTACTTTTTATAGTTCTGGTGTACACAGCGGTCTCATCTACCGAAAAAGAATTTTCTACCTGTGTTTTAACCGATAACAGGGAAATGGACTCCATAAATTTCAAGGAGCATGATTCCGTCCTTCTAACGGCCAGTACGCTATATGAAGGAAATTTTATTAAGGAGGTAATGCAGGGTGAACAATATCGCGACGCTTGGGCAGCACCCATAAAAGTTCCCATAGTATTTCTGGATACGTTACTAGGAGGAATGGAAATCATTAAAGAAGGCGGAGGTAAACAGACCCATAGCTTAAAATTAAAATCCAAAAATGGACATGTCTATTCTTTGCGCAGTATCAATAAAGACCCTAAACCCCTTGTCCCCGATTTGGCGCGGACACTTGGACTGGAAAATATCATCGTTGACGGTATTTCCGCTCAGCACCCCTATGCAGCCGTCGTAGTGGCACGCTTGGCCGAAAAAGCCAACATACTCCACACCGACCCTCAAATCGTTTTCGTACCGAAACAAACCGTGCTAAAGGATTTCAACCAAAAATTCGGCAATAGGCTCTATCTACTGGAACATGAAACAAACAGTGGTGCCAATTGGACGGACTTCAACAATGTTTTGGATATTGCGGATACCGAGGACCTACAAAAATTAAAATTGGAACTAGGCGATAAAATTTCTATTGATAAAACCGCACTGGTACGTGCAAGGTTATTCGACATACTTATTGGAGACTGGGACAGGCATACCAAGCAGTGGGGATGGGTAGTAGTAGAGAATGGGAATAGGTTTGAAGCTATTCCCATTCCGGGAGATCGGGACAACGCTTTTTTTAATCTAGAAGGTATCCTACCAAATATAATAGCGAACAAGCACCTGTTGCCAGGCCTACAGTCTTTTGAAAAGGAAATTGATTATTTACCCGGCCTTGTTATGCCGTTCGACATCTATTTTCTGCAAAATGTTCCAAAGGAAGTCTTTGCAATGGAAGCCCGAAAGCTACAAAATTTGCTTACCGATGATGTTTTGAAAGAAAGCCTACGTATTTGGCCCAAAGAAATTTACAATCTGGACGGAGAAGCCATTTATAGCATTGTGAAACATAGAAGAGATCAATTGCAGGAATACGCCATCAGATTTCAGGAAATCCTGACCGAAAAGAAGCTTTTGACGGAGCCTCTTAAAGGGTCCGATGGTGAACAATTCCCGCAAGATTTATTACGATGTTTTGACTGCTTCTAAAGATTGTTGTTTGCGTTTCTTCTTTCTGCTTTTTAAATAGCGATAACCCAAATACCCGAACTGGGCACCTACTAATAATAACTTCATTCGCTTTCCAGTAACAAATAATTTTGCCAGACTTAAAATTGGAGTAACCTTCATAATTTCATTTTTCTAAAAATATGGTCCGACCATCTAATTGCCTGACCCTAATCGTTCGAAAATTACCCCGTTACCATCAATCCCCATATAGATTTCGAAATTTTCGGATTACCGGTAGCATAGGAAATCTGATTTAAAGGGACAAATTCATCAATCCGAAATCACTTAATATTTGGTTTTTTAATTACTAAATTGCCCATTCCAAATTACAACTTCATGAAAAGTCCTCACTTGAGAAATTATCTCATCCCATTTATTTTCGTTGTTTCCTCTTTTGCGGAAATCTGTGCCCAAGATATATACCAAAGGAATTCATCTGCGGATGTACAAGGGTATGTTTTTGCACTTACCTTAAACGATGCTAATAATCAAATAAAGGGAGAAACCGAAATCTCCGTAACGTTTGGGGAAGCTATAAATGAGTTTACATTGGACTTAATAGCAAAGACCGGAGAATACGGGATGACCGTTGATAAAGTCCTGGAGGATGACCGTATAATCGATTACCGTTATGTAGACAACAAAATCAGAATTCAACCAACTTCATCTACAACCAAGGACAGGACCTATACAATTCACTATCACGGAATTCCCGAAAGAGGTTTGGTCATAGATACCACTAAATTTGGACAGCGTTCCTTCTTTGGAGATAACTGGCCAAATTTAGCTCGGCATTGGTTACCGTCCGTGGACCATCCTTACGACAAGGCGAGCATTGAGTTCAAGGTTACTGCTCCGAGTCATTATGACGTAGTTGCCACTGGTGAAAAAGTGGAGGAAAGTTATTTGGGTGATGGCTATAAGTTGACTACGTATAAAGAACCGGCTCCGGTGGCCATGAAAGTTGTTACCATTGGAGTGACGAAATTCGCCAGCAAACAATTGGAAGAAGTTTATGATGTTCCAGTATCGGCCTGGGTGTATCCAGAAAACAGACTGGATGGATTCCACGATTACGCTGTGGCATCTAAAGTGCTGAAATACTTTATTGACAAGGTAGGACCATATTCATATGCCAAGCTGGCCAACATGCAGGCAAAAACCCAGTGGGGCGGTCTGGAAAATGCAGGTAACATCTCCTATTTTGAAAATTCGGTTACCGGAAAAAATGAGGTTGAAGGATTGATTGCGCATGAAATAGCCCACCAGTGGTTCGGGAATTCCGCCAGTGAGAACGATTGGAACCACGTTTGGCTCAGTGAAGGTTTTGCCACGTATTTTGCCATTCTGTACCAAGAAGAAATTTACGGAAACGAAAAAAGAAAAGAGGAGCTCGCCTTGGACCGAAAACAAATTATTGACTATTACCGTAAAAACCCTTCTCCCATCGTAGACCCAAGTATTTTAGACCCATTGAAAGTATTGAGTACAAATACGTATCAAAAAGGGGGCTGGGTACTGAATATGTTACGTCATCGTTTAGGTGATGAAATTTTTTGGGAAGGAGTACGGCAATACTATAGGACCTATCAGAATTCAAATGCTATGACCGTGGATTTTCAAAATGTCATGGAAAACGTCTCCGGAGAAAATTTAAACGATTTCTTTCAGCAATGGATTTTTACAAAAGGCTATCCAGAAATTAATTGGAACTGGAAGTATAGCGGGGGAAAACTAAGAATTTCCATAGCACAACTCCAAAAGCATTATACGTTTAAATTCCCACTGGAAATTGAAATCAAAATAGGTGAAACAGTCCAAATAGAAAAAGTTCAAGTCGAGGAAAAATCGCAGGAATTTGAAATCGACTTGAGTTCTAGACCAGATGAAGTTAAACTTGATCCTGAACTTTGGCTTTTATACGAGGTAAAATAAATGATGTTATTCCTAATTCAAAGCAACATCTTTTGTTACAACACCGTGAATAAACTCCATCTTCTTGATCACAGCCTTTGATATTACGAAAGGATATACATCCGCGATACCCATAGAACGATTAACGCTGTTAATTGCAAAAAATAGAGGAATAGCCTTACTCACGATTTTTTTGAAACTAAGTTCATTGTAAGGGTCAAAAGCAGATTTCATTTTCATATGCTTTTTATTGGATAGATCCGGCTTCACCTTAATACCGAAATAATAAGCGGTTTCCAAGGTATCTAAAATATGAAGATAGTGTGCCCAAGTCTCGGCCCAGTCCTCCCATGGGTGGGAAGAAGCATACTTACTTATAAAGTTTTTCCGCCACTTTTTTTGTGGACCGTTTTTATAATAATCCTTGAGGGCCTGGCCATAGGAAGGTCGCTCATCTCCAAACACTTGTCTGAAATCATCCAATATTTTTTCATCCGAAAATATAAGTCGCTCCCAATAGTAATGCCCCACTTCATGTCGAAAATGACCTATCAAGGTTCTATAACGCTCGTTCATATCGCGTTTCATTTGTTCGCGCAATACAGAATCGGCCTCGGACAGCAATATCGTTACAACCCCATTGGCATGACCGGTCATGATAGTTTTTGCATTAGCACCTGCCCCTTTTCGCGACAAAAAGTCAAAACATAAACCGTTCTCCGTATATAATTTGCTTTGGACAGGCAGGGATAGTTTCTGAAGTTGGTATATTAATCTGTGTTTGGCGACTTCTATCCGCTTCCATTTTTTGAGATTTTTTTTTATGCCTAAATCCGGAATAGTCCTATTTAGTTTACAGGCGGTACAAAAACCTGTAGCATCCGTCTTCGGAACCAACCAGTTACAGGCATTGTATTCATGATTTTTGCAGTAAGTAAACCGGTGTGAACCTGCTTTGGGTATTGTCCAATCCGCTAAATCCGGTCCTAGGGCAACCAAGTCGAAAGTGCTGTCCAGATAGCCGAGATGATAGCCACATTGTTCACAAGTGTCATTTTCAAAGAATAGGGGATGGTTACAATTCTGGCACTGAAATAACTTCATGGTCGTTGCTTAACAAA
>CAJQMW010000301.1 GCA_905479535.1 uncultured Maribacter sp.
CAACTGACTCTTCTGAACGAATACTTTACCGCTTTGCTGCAATAAATCCGCGGATGTTTGAGGTGCGGCAAAAGCAATTGCCCTGGCATCTATTGCCACAATTTTATTGGGGATGTCCTTCTTCTGCTGCTCCCATTTAGAGACGGACATGACCACCTCGTCCAATTGTTCTGGCTTCATGGTAAGCATTACCCTTTGACCCTGTTTACGAATTTGGGATTTGGTAAGGCGCTTCAATTCATAACTAATATGTTTAAATGAAATACGCTCGTAATTGGAGAAAATGGAAATATCAAAATTCCCATCAAAATCGGTCAAGGCAATTTTAGATTTATCAGCGTTGAATATGGCTACGTTGGATATTGGGTCCCTAGTCTCCTCATCTAGAACCGTTACCTTCTGTGACCATCCAATAGCCATAAAGAGCAATGCACAAGTAAAAATTAATTTATGCATACTAACTAAAAACTTCATTTAGAATAGCGAGGGATTTAGGTTTTCTGAATCCCTGCAAATGTAATTCAAAATAGAGGATAAGGGATTGCAACAATTCCTGACGGTTGTCCTTCCTCATTTTGATCGTATGAATAGCATCAAAATTTATGCCCAAAAAGAGTTTCAGGTAATTTAGGTTCTCTCCGGTCAGCATTGGATTTAGGGAAGGTGTGTTCGTGAATTCGCCCTCGAGCAAATCGAACGAGGAGGCGTCGATTTGATTGGTGTCCGGATAAAAGCCTAAATACCTACTCAATGCTAGAAGGAAGTATAGATGGAAATTGCCGATATCCTCCTTGATATCCAACCATTGGAAGGTTGCCTCCAAAAAATTGAAAAGCGCCATATTCTGCTCCTCTTCATGGATGCTGTTCCCCAACATTTCTGCCAAGAACATGGTCATCGCGTTCTTCTGAATATCCGTATGTAAGGTTTGATAATGGTTATAGACCTTCGCTTCGCGAATGCTTTCCAGCGTGCCTTTGTTCCTATGATTAGCTACCAGCTCTAGTTGGGTCAAGGGCTGAAAATAGGAAGTCCGGAGTTTGCCCTTTTTAGAAGTCAAGATTCCTTTGAGCATATATGATTTTAGACCGTCCGAAGCGGTAAAAATCTTGGCAATAAGACTGGTATCTCCGTATTTGATGGATGTGAGGACTATGGCCTTGGTGGATACTTGCATGTGCTTAGCTAAGGTCTAGGCAAAGATAGTTATTTGAGAGGAGCAGATACGAGGGTGGAAGTACAAGGTAAGGGGATGGCAAATTCCAAATTTCATAAAAAAGCATTTGGAATGCGGTTGCCGTATGCTTAACAAGCTAAAAGACCTGTCAGGTTTTGAAAACCTGACAGGTCTTTATAAATTTGAAACTTCGTAATTTAAGTTTCGTACCTCGTACTTTCTATATCACTCCTTGGGCGAGCATCGCGTCCGCAACTTTTACAAAGCCGGCAATATTGGCTCCTTTAACGTAGTTGCAATAACCGCCTTTTTCCTTTCCGTACTCGATACAGGAATCGTGAATATCCTCCATGATGCCTTTTAACCGCTCATCTACCTCTTCACGTGTCCAACTGATTCTAAGTGAGTTTTGTGACATTTCAAGACCTGAGGTGGCCACACCGCCGGCATTGGAAGCCTTGCCCGGTGCAAATAAAATTTTAGCATTGTGGAAAGCATGAACGGCATCCGCTGTACAAGGCATATTGGCACCTTCGGCAACGCACATACATCCGTTATCTATAAGGTTTTTAGCATCCTTTTCCTCCAATTCATTTTGTGTAGCGCAGGGCAGGGCAATATCGCACTTTACGTCCCAAGGCGTTTTTCCCTTATGGAACTTAGCGGAAGAATACTTGTCCACGTACTCGGATATTCTACCTCTCTTGTTATTTTTCAAATCCATCACAAAAGCTAGTTTCTTAGCATCAATCCCATCTTCATCATAGATATAGCCCCCGGAATCTGAAAGTGTAACCACTTTTCCTCCCAATTGGATTACTTTTTCCGCGGCATATTGAGCAACGTTTCCGGAACCTGAAATCACAACGGTCTTCCCATCAAAATCCTTGTCCCTAGTCTTTAACATACTCTGTGCAAAATATACGGTACCATAACCTGTAGCTTCAGGACGAATCTTAGAGCCTCCCCATGAGAGTCCCTTTCCGGTAAGTACCCCAGTAAACTCATTTCTTATCTTCTTGTACATTCCAAAAAGGAATCCTATTTCCCTTGCGCCAACACCAATGTCACCAGCAGGAACATCTGTGTTAGGTCCAATATGTCTATTTAATTCTAACATAAAGGCATGGCAAAAACGCATCACCTCATCATCGGATTTACCTTTAGGGTCAAAATCCGAACCTCCTTTACCACCGCCCATGGGAAGCGTAGTTAAACTATTTTTAAAAACTTGTTCAAAAGCCAAAAATTTCAAGATGCTGGCGTTTACCGTTGGGTGAAAACGTAGACCTCCCTTATAAGGTCCTATGGCAGAATTCATCTGGATGCGGTAACCACGGTTTACGTGGATGTCCCCGTCGTCATCTACCCAAGCTACCCTGAAGGAAATGAGTCGCTCCGGTTCAACCATTCTAAGAAGAATATTCTTTCCGTTGTAAATTTTATGCTTAGCGATATAGGGTATTACGGTCTCCGCCACTTCCTGCACCGCTTGTATGAATTCTGGTTCATGCCCATTTCTGGTCTTTACCTCCTCCATAAAAACATCTATTTTCTTCTGTATTCTTGCTTCCATAAAGCTGTTTAAAGTTTGTTCGTGTTGAGAAATTCAAAATATATCGGCAAAATTATGTTATTATTATAATTTACAGCGTTATTTTTTTATAATTCATCAAAAATTATCGTTTTGATTACAATATTCTAATTTTACTGAAAGAAAAATATCTTTCCTTTAAAAAGTGTATTAAAAGTATGGTGTTATCCGATAGCTTGTTCTAAATCCGCAATAAGGTCATCTACATCTTCAATACCCACACTCAACCGAATTAAAGCATCTACAACCCCGCTTTTCTCCCTTTCTTCCTTTGGAATACTGGCATGGGTCATACTTGCCGGATGCCCGGCCAGACTCTCTACCCCTCCTAAAGATTCCGCTAGGGTAAAGACCTTTAGTTTCTCTACAATTTTAATGGCATCTTCGTAGCTACTTCCTTTGGTAACAAAGGATATCATTCCGCCAAAATCATTCATTTGACTTTTGGCTATACTGTAGTTGGGATGGTCCTCAAAACCTGGCCAGTACACTTTTTCTATCTTAGGATTTTTAGTCAAGTATTCTGCAATAGCTCTACCGTTTTCACAATGACGTTGCATTCTAACGTGCAGTGTTTTTATCCCTCTAAGGGTAAGGAAACTGTCCATTGGCCCACATACGGCACCGCTGGCATTTTGAATAAAGTAGAGTTTGTCCGCCAATTCTTTATCTTTTACCACGAGCGCTCCGACTACAACATCACTATGTCCTCCTAGATATTTAGTTGCGGAATGCATCACGATATCGGCTCCCAAATCTAAAGGCAATTGTAGGTAAGGGGTTGCGAACGTATTATCCACGGCCAAAAGGATATCGTTCTTTTTTGCCAAATGGGAAACCGCTTTAATATCTATGATGTTCATCATAGGATTGGTGGGCGTTTCTACCCAAATAAGCTTAGTCTTATTATTGATGGCTTGTTCAATCTTACCAACGTTTTGCATCCCTATAAAATGAAACGTGATACCGTATTTTTCAAAAATCTGTTTGAACAAGCGATAGCTGCCGCCATATAGATCATTGGTAGAAACCACCTCGTCCCCGGGATTTAATAATTTTATCACCGCATCTATGGCCGCAAGGCCACTGCCAAAAGCTAAGCCATAGCTTCCGTTTTCAATACTGGCAAGGGAATTCTCCAAGGCCGTCCTTGTGGGATTGGCACTACGGGAATATTCGTAACCTTGGTGTCCCCCCGGGGTGGACTGCGCATAGGTAGAAGTTTGATATATTGGAGGCATGACCGAGCCATAGGCTTTATCAGGTTGCTGACCGCCATGGATCGTTTTGCTATTGAACTTTAATTTTTTTTCGCTCATCATCTATAATTATTCCCACAAATGTATCGTTATCTTTCCGAGAATACAATGAAGCCCTATTTTTGTCATAAAACCTGTCTGCCCCATGAAAATCCGAATCATTTGTACGTTATTGCTATTTGCATACATGAGTTGCGAAAATGATGGAAAGCTTACATTTGAAACCATCAATCTTGAACAAGAGGACTGCACTGATTGTCTTATAGTGGATATCACTTTCCCAAAAGCCCTGGGAACTACTAAAATTGATGATACCGTGAATGAAGCGGTAAGCGAGGAAATAATTTCCTTATTGAATTTTGACGATGAGACCAATGTCATAACTATTAAAAGTGCAGTGGAATCCTTTGGAAAGGAATACCAAACGTTGAAGCAGAAATTTCCCGAAGAATCGATGCCGTGGGAAGCTGAGATTCATGGTAAAGTTGCCTATGAAGACAACAATATCTTGACCATACGTTTGAAATCTTATCTTTTTACAGGTGGAGCGCATGGTTATAGTACTTCCCGTTTTTTAAATTTTGATAAACGAAGGGGTACAGCATTGAAAAATTCAAGGCTTATTAAAAATAAAGAAGAATTTATGGAATTAGCAGAAGCAAAATTTCGCTTGCAGGAGAAAATTCCAGCTATGGAGTCCATAAACAGTACGGGGTTTATGTTTGACGGAGAAGCCTTTTACCTTCCTGAAAATATTGGCTTTACCCAAAAGGGAATACAATTATTGTATAATCAATATGAGGTAGCCTCCTATGCCGATGGGGCCATCGTATTAACCCTGCCCTACAAGGAGGTTAAGGATTATTTGACGGTAAAGATTAAGGCTTAAAAAAGACGAAAAATCATACCATTTTCCGTAGTGCCAATATTGACCCCAAGTGCAATCCTTCATGAAATAGATTTGCAATTGTTTTATTTTTCTCTTAGGGATTATCCCGTCCAAAACAGCTTTTTATAAAATTTGTAGGGAATACAAATTCAAAATAGAAGCAAAACTTTTGCGGGAGATAAAAATTTCGTGACTACTTAAACATTTAGTAAATTAGAACTAAATGAAACGTTATATCTTCCTATTTGTAATTGCCCTAATTTCCCTTTCCTCCTTTGGTCAGGAAGGCGACCAACAAGAAGAACTGTTAGAAGCTCTGAATTATTACGCGGAACTACCCAGGGAGGTGGTCTACGTGCATACCAACAAGACAACCTATATGAAAGGAGAGCAAATAGGCTTTACTGCTTATGCCTTTAATAAAGAATCCAAAAAACTTTCTTACGAAACCGCCAATTTATATGTAACGATATCCGACAAAAACAATGTTCCTATACGACAAAAACTATACAAAGTAGATAAAGGAGTCACCATCGGTGATTTCGTGATAGATAGCCTTTTTACCACTGGGAAATACACTTTAAAGGCCTACACCAATTGGATGAAAAACTTTAAGGAACAAAACTTTTTTGTCCAAGCGATTGAGATAATAGACCCCCAATCGGGAACAGGAACCCTAGAAATACCGACTGTAAAATCCACAATGGATGCACAGTTTCTTCCAGAGGGAGGACATTTGGTAATGAATACCGAGAATACCATCGGGGTAGTTGTTAAGGACAGTCTTGGCTTTGGTATTGCCAATATAGAGGGAGCGGTTTACGATAAGGATGATAACGTGTTACATTCTTTTAAAGTAAATAGACTAGGGCTTGGGAAGTTTTCCTTTAACCCCGAAAAAGGCCAAACCTACTCGGCAAGAATGCGCTTTAATGGAGAGGTTTTTTCTTTTCCCCTGCCATTGGCTCAAGAAGTTGGTTTTTCAATGCAACTGCTAGATGAAAAAGATACCTTAAGACTTCTTTTGAAAACCAATGAAACTTCATTAGCTACATTGGCCAAAAAACAATACACCTTGCTTGTTAATGATGGTAGCAATGCCAAAATAATTACGCTCCCTTCATTTTCTGCCACAGAAATAGAACAATCGCTTCCACATGATTTGCTTTTCTCAGGTGTAAATATCCTGACGGTATTTGATATGGAAAACAACCCTATTTCAGAAAGGCTTTACTTTAAACATGAAGGCTTATCCTTCTTGAATTCGAACAGTGTTGAGGCGGACAAAAAGAACGACTCGATTACCGTAAAACTTTCCTATGGAAAAGATGTTTTGGACAGCCTTGCCACCATAAGTGTTTCAGTGCTGCCGGAAGGGACAATTAGCTACCGGCCTCACCATAACATTGCTTCCTATAATTTGCTACATCCCTATCTAAACGGAAGAATTGAGGATGGTGGCCACTACTTCACAGATATCAATAAAGAAAAAATAGAGGCTTTGGACCTATTGTTATTGACGCAGGGATGGAGCAGTTATAGCTGGGAGCAAATATTTAATTCTCCGCCCGACTACGATTTTGATTTTGAAAACGGGATAGGTTTTATCCTTGAGCGGAAAGCAGAACAGGAAACGAACCTTGTACTCTATCCCTATGCGGAAGAGAAACTTGAAACGATTCCGTTTCCCGAGGGGCAGACCCGACTTGAAAAAAACGGACTGTTCCCCTACGCTCAAGATACCATCCGTATTGGTGAAATCGGAAAAAGAGGGAAGATGATCACGCCCGATCTTGAATTGACGTTTCGTCCAAATAAGATTCCTTCCTTAGATCAAGCATCCAATTTTCTCTACTATAAAAAACCCACTATCCTTGAAACCAATGTAATTCCCCAAGAGCCCCTTGGAAAAGGAATTGAAGAATTGGATGAAGCAGTGGTGACCGCTAAAAAAAAGCGGACGGAATTGGAAATTCTACAATCCCGCGCTTTCTTCAGTACCATAGAGGAGATTGATGATAAAAAAAGGGACCGATTCATAACTTTTGCCAACTATATCCGTCAAAACGGGTTTAATGTAGAAGAGTTTCAAGGCGATTTTATTATTCGAAACCGACAACCCCCTTTCGGAGAACCTATAATAATTTATAATGATATGATAATCAACCCACCAGCTATGATCCGGTACAATGATTCAACGCCGCCATCCGCCGCCACCAATGATTTAAGTATCTTATCAGGTCTTCAACTCTCGGACATACGTTATATAGAGGTGAACAAATCCGGTTTGGGCGAAGGGTTTAATGAAGGAGGCGTTATAAAGATATATGACCGTTTGGGAAATTCCTCTTATGATAGTGAAGATTATAGAGACAGGTATTCAGGATTTGAAGTACCCTTGGTTTTTAATAAGGCACGAACGTTTTATGTCCCAAAATACTCCTCTCTCAGTTCGGGTTTTTACCAGCTTTACGGGGTAATGGGTTGGTTTCCGGACTTAAAACCGGACA
>CAJQMW010000302.1 GCA_905479535.1 uncultured Maribacter sp.
GGATAAGGTCAATTTTAACCTATCGTCAACCAGTTTTTTCTGAAATTGCAAATACCCTCCATACTCGTTATACGTGATGGGACCATCAATATCTGTAAATATAGTGCCCGCAGAATTCAGCTCGTATTCTCTAAATGAACCTCCAATTTGGATATCTGCCCAATTATCTATTAGATGGGCGATATTATAATTTCCATTTACATGACGGAACTTCGTATTATCAATGAATTTGGCACCTGTTTCAAAATCTCCATCGCTAATTACAGAGTTGAAAGCAGATTGAAAACCTGGAGTCCCTGGTATTAGTCTCCCCGTATCCGCTGCTGCTCGAGCTGCCGCATGTGCTTGTTCTTCTGTTGCTTGTACACCTGTACCCACACCTAATCTAGCACCAATAAATGTAGTTGCATAATCTGTAAACCACTCTGTATCACCCTTCCAACGTCTATTTACATTAATTCCAGCAAAACGAGTATCGTATGCATCCCCAGAATTTTCCGCAACTATATAGCCACGAATAAAGAAATTATCATTCTTTAGCTCCACCTTATGCTGTTGCATCTTAAATCCTGTCACTGAATAACGATTTGCTCCCTGGTAAATAGTGGTACCACGGCCAATGCGACCATTATAAATTAATTCCAAATCATTCCCAAAAGGCCTGTAATTTAATGACCAGTCAGCTTTAATACTTTGCGCGTTGTAATTCGCTAAATCGGTCTCATTATAACCGGTTCTCGTTACAAATGCAGAGCCTACCGTACCTGTGGGCAGGCCAGCGGCTGCATCAAAATTCAGTAAAGTACCGACTTCATCACCATAGACGTTCAGACCATTATAGGCAGGATTGGTTCTGTCTGCTTCAGGGTTGCTCAAATCATCAGTTCTATTGGCATGCCAATCCTCTCCTTCTAAAATTGAAAAACTTACTTTAGCCGCAAACTTATCGCTAAAAGCATGAGCTGCACGTATACCAACATCGTAGTAGGCATTGTCTCCGGCAGCTTCTTGGGAGGTAAGTCCAGTTTTCACGTAAGCACTTATTCCTTGAAAATCAAAGGGACTCTTACTGCGCATAAACAGAATACCGTTAAAGGCACCTGCTCCGTACAATGCCGAAGATGCACCTGGAAGAATCTCTACACTTTGTACATCCAACTCGTTCATACCAACTAAATTACCCAGCACAAAATTTAATCCTGGTGCGGTATTATCCATTCCATCTACCAATTGCAAAAAGCGAGTATTCGCAAACGTTGCAAAACCTCTGGTGTTTACGGATTGAAAGGTTAAACTGTTGGTGTTAATATCTACACCCTTTAAATTTTGAAGCCCTCCATAAAAGGACTCGGCAGTTGTGTTTCTTATTTCTTTTAAACCAAAACGCTCCACAGAAACCGGGGATTCAAAAATACGTTCAGGCGTTCGTGAGGCCGAAATTACAACTTCGTCCAAAAAGGTTTGCGTTTCGTTCAATACAACCGTGATAGTTTGATTGTCCGAAGTTATGTTTTCTATTCCGTCCGAGTACCCTATACTAGAAATTCTTAATTGAAAGGGGGGGGGCTCTGAAGTTTGCAGGGTAAAGTTACCGTCAAAATCGGTTACCGTACCAATAGCTTTGCCAACAATAACAATATTGGCCCCGGGGATAGGCTCGTTGTTCTGGTCAACAACATTTCCATTGATGGTAGTCTGCGAAAAACCTACGGTTCCCACCAAAATCAATGCTAAAAATAGTATTGTTCTCATTATAAAATTGAGTTAAAATTAGTTTGGGGTCAAGATACAGATTATTTCATATCGAAAATAATAAAATGAAAAAAATTATGCATGCATAGTATTATTTTGACAAAATTGAATACAGAAAACTGTCGATATGCCAAAAAAAGGGCGTATCAAAAAATGATACGCCCTTTTTTACAACTATGTTTAATTTGTTATTCCACCGTAACGGACTTTGCCAAGTTACGCGGCTGGTCAACGTTACAACAACGCATTACGGCAATATGATACGATAGTAATTGCAGCGGAATAGTAGTCAATAATGGGGTAAGGCTTTCCAGTGTTTCAGGCACCTCAATAACATGATCGGCCAAATCCCTAACTTGTTCATCCCCCTCCGTAACAATTGCTATAATCTTTCCTTTTCTTGATTTTATTTCTTGAATATTACTCACCACTTTCTCATAATGTCCTCTCTTAGTGGCAATAACAAAAACGGGCATATGCTCGTCTATTAATGCGATAGGACCATGCTTCATTTCCGCAGCAGGATAGCCTTCAGCATGTATATAACTTATTTCCTTCAATTTAAGCGCCCCTTCCAAGGCCACAGGGAAATTATATCCACGTCCCAGGTACAGACAATTGGTTGAATCCTTGTAAACGTCCGCTATGATTTCAATCAACGGATTGGATTCCAATGCTTTTTCCACTTTAGCGGGAATGGTTTCCAACTCGGTTAAATATTCATGGTATTGCGTTTCTGAAAACACCCCTTTGGTCTTTGCCAACTTGAGTGCGATTAAAGTCAATACCGTAATTTGGGTGGTAAACGCTTTTGTAGAAGCAACACCAATTTCCGGACCGGCATGGGTATAAGCACCCGCGTCGGTTTCCCTCGCTATGGATGACCCTACTACATTACATACCCCAAAAACAAAAGCCCCCTTTTCCTTGGCAAGCTTAATGGCTGCAAGCGTATCTGCGGTTTCACCGGATTGTGAAATAGCGATAAGCACATCCTTATCGGTTATTACCGGGTTTCTATACCTAAATTCTG
>CAJQMW010000303.1 GCA_905479535.1 uncultured Maribacter sp.
AGTTCCGTACTGTAGACATAGGAAAGGTTCCGCAACTCGCTTTTGAGCAATTGAAAATCTTTCATTAATACGGAGTCCGGAATACTTTCCAATATTTCCCCGTTTAAGGCCAACACCTGATTTAAATTCGTGCCGATTGGCTGTTCTTGCAAAAAATTGATTTGCTTAGTGACCACAATCGTACCTATCAATAAAACGATGGTCGCCAAAAATTGGCCTATGATGAGTCCTTTCCTGATGTTTAATCCAGAAGAGGAAGTGCTAATTTTACCTTTTAAGGCCTTCGCGGGTGTATAATTGCTCAAAACTATCGCAGGGTAAATTCCAGAGAGCAGGGTACCAAGCAGTATAAAGCTAAAGAGGGATAAAATGTTTCCGAAACTGGAAAAATCTAAGACCAATTCTTTCCCTACATAATTATTGAAGGTCGGCAGAATTACAAGTACTACAACCATAGCTACTATTATAGCTATCGAATTCAAGAGTAATGACTCTAAAATCGACTGTACGAGTATTTGTGACCGCTGCGCCCCTGCAACCTTACGGATTCCTGTTTCCTTGGCACGTTCCAAAGACTTAGTGGTCGAAAGGTTTACATAGTTCAGCCAAGAAAGCACTATGATTATAAAGGCAATTGCCATTAGAAAACCAACCCTGCTTCCACTCCCATTGGCCTCTACTTCATAAGGTTTATCGGAATAAAGATGAATGTCTTCCAAAGGTTCTATATTATGCCTTTCAAAAGGAAGACTTTCTACTTTGAAATCCGTGATCTTTTTCTTCAAAAGCGCTACATCGGTATTTTTATCCAGTTTAATGTAGGTAAATAGGTTATTGCCATTCCAATTTGGTTCCGGTTTATCTCGATATCCTTCCCATGTTTTCAATGTACTGAATGAAATCAAAAAATCGTTCTTCATATGGACGTTCGTCGGAAAGTCTTGCAAAACTCCATTTACCGTAAATACCTTTTCACTGCCATAAAAAATTTGCAACGATTTACCAAGGGGATCCGTATTACCAAAAATCTTTTTGGCAAGCGATGTGGTCAATACTATCGTGTACGGGTCCTTTAAGACGTTATTTAAATCGCCTTTGAGCAAAGGATATTTAAAAATATCAAAGAATGATGGGTCCGCCACTGCACCTTTCTCCCCATTGATCAATTTATCATCATGCTTGAACGTTATATCGGTTATATGCCCTAGCCGCACAAATTCCTTGATTTCTGCAAATGCCTCCTTTAAGGTAGGCCCACTTAAATTATAGGTCTGGGCGTCCCCGGGAACGAACACGCCATCCTCGGTATAATCCATATAAACACGCTGTACGTTCTGCGAACCCGCAAACGTATCATAGCTCTTTTCATAGTTCACATAGAGCATGATCAATACAAATGATGCTATCCCAATGGAAAGACCGGCGATATTGATAAAGGAATACAGCTTGTTCTTAAGCAGATATCTTGTTGAGATTTTTAGGAATAGTTTGTACATAGATTTTGTTTTTACTCCGTTCGTAAACTTTTTACCGGATTGGATCTTGCCGCTTTAATCGCCTGATAGCTCACAGTGAGAAAAGCAACGCCTAATGCAAGAAAACCGGCAATACTAAAAATCCACCAGGAAATGTCAATCCTGTACGCAAATCCATCCAACCATTGGTTCATCGCATACCATGATATGGGTATCGCGATGAATAGTGAGATCAAGACCAACTTCAAAAAATCTTTTGAAAGAAGCTTGGTGATTCCACTCACCGATGCCCCTAAAACTTTCCTGATACCTATTTCTTTGATTCTATTTTCAGCCATATAACTGGCTAGGCCGAACAACCCAAGACAACTAATGAAAATAGTAAGAAGCGTAAACAAGCTGACCAACTGACCTGTTCTTTTCTCGCTATCGAATTTTTTAGCATATACTTGATCTACAAATTCATAGTTGAAGGGGTACTCAGGATTGTATTTACGAAAAACAGCTTCAGAACTGGCGAGGCCTTCTTTTGTACTTAACGCTTTATGAAACTTTATGTGAATTACGTTAAACCAAGCTTTTGCCCCTTCTATAACCATGGGTTCTACTTTTTGAAATGGAGAATTCATAATAAAGTCCTTTACCACACCAACGATATGCCAGTCGACACCATTATCTTTCACTATTTGCCCAATTGGTTGTTCCATATTCATAAGCTGTACCATTGATTCATTCACAATAGCAGCTGTAGAGTCCGTCGGATATGCTTTCAAATCAAAGTCGCGACCGGTAATTATCTCCAAGCCCATGGTTTGCGTAACGGCGTCATCAGCAATAAACCTGTGAACCAACGTCATGTTATCCTCACTTTTACCCTTCCATTCAAAACCCCAAGTATTGCTCCACGTCTCGGTTATGGGAGAATTCGTCTTCGTTACGGACACAGCTATTCCAGTGGATAAAAGTTCCTCCTTAATGGAGGAATAATTTTTTTCCACATCACCTTCCATCATGGTGTAAATCAAATTATTTTTTGAATAACCGGTTTGTCTGTCTTGCACTTTATTCAGTTGTTGTGTTACTATCAGACTGGCAGTAATCAAAATGATAGCTGAGGAAAATTGAAGCACTACCAAAACCTTTCTAGGAGTTACGGGGCTTTTCATTTTCTTAAAAGTTCCTTTCAAAACTGCGGTAGGTTTGAACCCAGAAAGGTATAACGCTGGGTAGCTGCCTGCCAAAATCCCGGTGAATAAAATAACACCAAGGGCAGACAACCATAACCAAACGTTCGTAATATCTAAGGACAAAGGTTTGGCTATTAATGTGCTAAATGAGGGTAAGGCAATCAACACAATTAACAGGGCTAAAACGGCTGCAACGAAGGATATTAAAATAGCCTCTCCTAGAAACTGACCAATTAGTGCTCCCTTTTCAGCTCCGATTACTTTACGTATTCCCACTTCTTTGGCTCGCTTTTCACTACGTGCGGTACTCAGGTTCATAAAATTGATACAAGCTATAATCAAAATGATGAATGCAATGATTCCGAACAATCGGATCAAATCAATACGTCCGCCTATTTCTTTTCCATTTTCAAATTCTGAATAGAGCCAGTATCTTGACCAAGGGTACAAAAAGGTAACCATATCAGGAGAATCTTTATCATAAGTCTCACGCAAGGTTTTTATTTTCTCTGAAAAAGCTTCATAATTGGTTCCTTCTTTCAATAGTACATAAGTGGCTATAGAATTATTACCCCAATGCCTATCATTCCAACCTTTCTGGTGTAGATACGCCCAAGGCATCAAAAATTCAAAATTGAATCCTGTATTATTGGGGAGGTCTTTTAATATTCCCGTTACCTTGAAGGTGTCGGCATTGTCTACCTTTACCACTTTCCCTACAGCTGGTTCATTGCCAAATAACTTTTTTGCAAAAGTTTCGGTAATTACCACCGAATTGACATCTTCAAAAACAGTTTCTATATTACCCTCTATTAGTGGAAAGCTAAACATTTTCAAAAAGTCCGGATCCACAATTGTACCTGTAGCTTTAATTCTTTTCTCATCTACAGAAAATAAGAAGGTGTCATCATAATTATAGCGCGAAACACCTTCCACTTCAGGATAATCTTTTTTAATTGTAGGGCCCATTATTTTAGGAGTAGAGTTCCAAGTCCATATTTCGCCATCAATGGGATACTCATTGTACACCTCGTAAATCCTATCCTTCTTCTCGTGGAACTGATCAATTCCTACTTCAAAGTTGATCCATATTAAAATAAGTGCCGTAACTGCTAATCCTATGGAGAGGCCAACAATATTGAGTATTGAAAAACTTCTGTTACGTAATAAATTTCGCCAAGCTACTTTTAGATAGTTTTTAAACATGTTTGTTTTTTTATCGATGCTTCAACCGCACGTTGCCTAAGCTTAGTGAACTTCTTCAGCACAATTTGTTTTACTCCGTTCGTAAACTTTTTACGGGGTTCACCGTCGCAGATTTTATAGCCTGAATACCCAACGTAATTGAGGTAATTAATAAGGCTATAAGTCCCGCTAAAGCAAACATCCACCATTGAATAGTTATACTGTAGGCGAAACTGCCCAACCATGCGTTCATCATGTACCACGCTATGGGGAAGGCTATCATGGCGGCAATACCTACCAAAATGATATAATCTTTTGATAGCAAAACCACTATTTTCATCACTCCGGCCCCTAATACTTTTCGAATACCGATTTCTTTTATCCGTCTTTTCGCCATAAAGGATATCAAACCGAACATCCCCAAGCATGATATAAAAATTGTCAATAGTGCAACAATATTTACAGTTTTCAACATACCTTCAATAAGACGGTATTGCCCACTTACTTTTTCAGTCAGATAGCTTTGAGCAAAGGTTTTTCTAGAATCTATTTGAGCGAAAGCACTTGCTAATATATCCTGAACTACTTTTTCCCGACCTTCAATAATCCGAACAGAAAGATAGCGGTGTTGATCTAAACGCTTTTCGCTACGATAATAATGCACCAAAGGTTCAACGGCACGCTGCAAATCTTGATAATGAAAATCTTCCATGACTCCAACGACCGGATTACCATTAAAATCACTATTCTTAAAGTTTAAGCGCTTTCCCTCGATTGACGTCCATCCAAAAGCTTCCATGGCACTGCGATTGATAATCACAGGTTGCTCTGCCGTGTTGTCTATGGTACGGTTAAAATCCCTTCCTTCCACTAATGGGATTTTTAGTGTTTTCAGATAACCATCATCGGTGTAAGAACGACGCATCCGAACATCGGTATCCGTTTTTGCATCATAAAAACTCGTATAGTTAAAGTAATAATCCGAAGGTACGGCTTGGCTTGTCGTTATACTTATTACGTAGGGGTTAGCCTTCAACTCATCTAATAATGCGTTGAAGCTAGAATTGGCCGCATCTATGTTTTTATAGTCAAGTTCAATGTTTCCTACAACTACATTTTCGCGCTCAAAACCTAAGTCGGCTTTTTTCATAAACCTAATCTGACTATTTAAGATAATAGCGATACAGATAAACAAAATAGCGACGGAAAATTGAAGTATAATAAAGGTATTCTTAAAAAAGAAGTTCCCTCTCGCACTATCGATCTTTCCTTTTATACCTTGGGAAATAGGCAGCGAAATAAACCGTAACGTAGGAAGAATCCCAACAACCAGTGTTACCAGAACTCCCAAACCAATTGCACATAGAACAATAGCATAATCATTTTTAAAACTGAAGCTTATTTTTCCAAAATCCGCACCATAAACTTCGTTCAGCTTAGGCAATAAAAATAAAATAAATAGACCCCCGGAAATAAGAATCGAAACAAGGACCAAAAGTCCGTTTTCTAAACAAAATTGAGCTACAACACCTTTCTTGCTTCCACCCAAAATCTTCCGAACTGCTATATTTTTGGTGCGGCGGAACATGGTTGACGTATTCAAGTTCAATAAATTTACCAATACAATCAACAAGACAAAAAATGCCGCCGCGATAGAGCCACCAATTATCGTTTCTACCACTGGGATAGAATCCATTCGTACTTCTGAATGTGGGACTACTTCCATTCTTGAAATCAACGAAGGGTCCGTATAGTTTTCTTGGACTAGTTTATCTATTCGTTTTTCAAATTGTGCTATGTCGGTATCTGGACGTAGTTTCAGGTATAATGGCGAAAAACTATCACCCCAGTTCATTTGACGCTCAAAACTGGGATTACCTTTCAACAATGTATTTGGTAATAAAACTCCCAAACGAAATGCCGAATATGGACTTATAGGTTCCAAAACTCCAGTTACCGTAAGGTTTAGTGTGTCCGCGGCAATTAAAGTTCCTCCTACTGGATTTTCATTTCCGTAAAGCTGTTGACTTACCTTATCTGTTAGTACAATAGAATATTTCTCCTTTAATGCAGTTTGTTGATTACCATACTTTAGTGGTAGGCCAAAGACCTCAAAAAACGTTGGGTCTGCATAATCTGTTCTATTCTGAAATTCTTTATCCGCAACTTCCAACCAAATGTTACCCCAACCATGTAAGTGGGTACCTGCTTCAACCTCTGGGGAGGTGCTCATTATTTTATCCAATAAAGGATATACAGCCTCATTATAATCATTACCATCTGCTAAATGTGTTTTGAGGTAATAAATATGTTCTTGTTCCGGTATATTAGCATCTGCGGTGTAGTAAGCATAAACTGAAAAAAGCAGGGTCAGCACGCTTCCTATTCCAATGCTGAGACCAAGAAGGTTTAGTGAAGAGAGCAATCTATTTTTCCAGAGATTGCGAAGGGATAGTTTCAAGTGGTTCTTTAACATACTTGGATTTTTTACTCCGTTCGTAAACTTTTTACCGGGTTTTGCCTTGCAGCTTTAATCGTTCTAACGCCAACCGTACATAAAGCGATGACAGCAGCTAATAATCCTGCTGCTAGGAAAAACAAGGGACTAAGGTTAATTTTGAACGGATAATTTTTCAACCATTCTTTCATAAGCCACCAAGCTATTGGCAAAGCAATTAGAAATGATATTCCGATTAATTTCAAGAAGTCCTTGGTCAATAAAAAAGTAATATTGGCCACACTGGCACCAATTACCTTTCTCACCCCAATTTCCTTGGTGCGCTGATTTACAATCAGCAACGAAATGGCAAAAAGACCTATACAGCTCAAAGCAATTGCCAATATGGACCCACTTGTGATCATAGTGGTTACTCGCTCCTCCTTTCTGAAAGTCCTGTTGATGTTTTCATCCAAGAACGAACCTAAAAATTCTGAATTGGGAGAAACCTTCGCCCAAGCATTTTCAATAGCATCGTAGGATTTTGCCAAGTTGGCCGGGGCCACTTTCACATAAGCATAGTACAAATCATAATCACGGCTCATCATCATCGTGATTGGTGCTATCACTTTGTCCAAATTTTCAAAGTGGTAATCCTTGACCACCCCTATTACTGGAAAGCGTAAGGAATCATTAAAACTGATATATCCCGTTAAGGGGTCTTTTTCCCCGAACTCTTTGGCCATAGCCTCGTTGATGACCGCTCCTGACTTGTCGCTCGCGAATTCCCTACTAAAGTTCCGGCCAGCCACAAGTTCCAAATCCAATGTTTCCACATAGTCATAATCGACCGTTAAATAGTTGGTATTGATCATCCTGTTCTTGTATTCAAAACCGAACATACTACTTGAAACACTACCGTCTTTTCCGTACCCTAAATTGTTGTCGGCTCCCGATGTTTCTAAAATGTCAGGGTTGCCTGCTAGTTCGTTTCGTAATAGTTCCAGAGCTTCATAGCTATTCTTTTTACCGTCCAATGGAAAGGAGAGTACTTGTTCTTTGTTGAAACCAAGATCTTTGTTTCGCATAAAATCCAACTGACTGTGCAGCACCAATGTCCCCGTTATCATTAGAATAGCAATCCCGAACTGTAAAACCATTAAAGCATTCCTGACCCTATTTTTACCGGAGACATCCAATTTTCCTTTTAAGGATTGAATCGTGCCCATTTTACTCAAAAGCAAAGCTGGATAACCCCCTACGATTAAGGTTATTATGAGAACGGCCATCAGAAAAAACAAAATGTTCATTGGAGTCAAGATCAGTCCAAAAGAGACATCGGTCCTGAAAACGGTTTTAAATTCATCAATCAACAACATGCTTATAATTAAACCGGTCCCTACAGAAAAGACGAAAACAAGTATGCTTTCTGTCCAAAACTGGAAAAAGAGCTGTTTGCGTTTTGCTCCCAGTGTTTTGCGCATGCCTATTTCCCTTAAGCGTTGTCCGCTTCTGGCAATGCTCATATTAATAAAGTTGACGCAAGCGATAAAAAGAATCAAAAAAGCAACGCCCAACACCAAATAGGCTTTGCCGCGGCTGACTTCGATATATCCATTTCGGAACGTCGCAAAATTTTCATCTATCAATGGCAAAAGCTCAAACTTATAATAAAGACCATCGGGATCTGGCTGGGCACCATCTCGCTTGGCATTAGCTATTCGTTCATCAAAATTGTTATTGACCAAGGAACGTGTTGCCATATCAAACTGGCTGGGTGCCACGTTCTCGGCCAATTGCACGTATATATCGTGATATCTCGCACCCCATTCATTTTTATTTTCTAAATAATCCGCCTCTTTTTCGAACCGGACGGCAACTTCAAATTCCAATGTACTTTGCGGTGGTGTACTTTCCACTACGGTTCCAATGGTAAAAAGCTGATCTTTACCATCAATTTGAATTTGCACCGTTTTGCCTATGGGCTCTTCATTCCCGAACAATGCTTTAGCGGTTTCTTCGGTGATGACGATATCCGATTGATTTTCCAGAGGATTATCCATCTTCCCTTTAACAGCCGGAAAGGTGAACATATTGAAGAAATCAGCATCGACCCAAATGGCATCCATATTAATTTCTTTTTCCCCATAGGTCAGCACCGCCTCCTGCTGCAAATGGCGCGTTGCCTTCTCTATACCAGGCACTTCGTCCATTATGATAGGCATTAATGGAGCGGCATGACTCACACTTACTTGAGACCCTTTAGGGTTTTGCCATACGGAGTAAACTTTATAAATATCCTTGGCATTAGCGTGAAAATTATCATAGGACAGATCAAAAAAACCGGCCATGGACAACAGGATGGCCACACCAAAAGCGACGGACAAACCAATGACGTTCAGAATGGTGAACGTTCTGTTCTTGAGAAGACTACGCCAAGTGGTTTTTAAATAATTATACAGCATGATTGTTCGTTTTTTGATTGATGCAAGGTGATGGTATGATTGTTCTAGTCCGACCCATACCTAAAGAAATCGATTACCATGCCAAAAGATTAACTCTTTGAAAATGAAACAACTAAAATAAATTAAGCGTATTGCACTGTCCAACATTTTTACAAAAGATGTAAAAAATGTTTACAACAGTTTAGTTTAAAATCATGTCCTACAACAAGGGGCTCTATTCTGTCCTCAGGCTTTTGACAGGATTTTGCTTTGCTGCCCTAATCGCCTGGAAACTTACCGTAAGTACCGTTACCCCCATGGCCCCAATGACCGCCAAAGCAAAAATCCACCATTTAAGAATTACACGATAAGGATAGTCTTACAACCAACCGTTCATCACATAGTAAGCAATAG
>CAJQMW010000304.1 GCA_905479535.1 uncultured Maribacter sp.
TCTCACGAGTGTTCCCTCGGTAACGGTCGCCTCGGTCACTACTCCGGAAAAAGGAGCGACTATCCTATACTTGGAAAGTCTTTGCTCTAAATTTTTGACATTGTAATAGCTCGTAAGGATACCTCGTCCGGAAATAAAGAACTTTTCATTTTCCGATGGCATATCTGGCAAAACCGGAGTACTTTTAGACATGTCAAAATTGTTCAGGTAGCGCTGCCATTTAGGAAAGATGTCCGGATAATCCAATCGCAAATCGGGCATTATAGAAGTTAATTGATTGTACAGGTTACTTTTGGCGGATTGTACGCTGGCTGCATATTCCGAAGCATCTATACTTATAATGGTTTCTCCCTTATTATATGCCTGTCCTTCCTTAAAAAGTTTGCTTCCACGCCTAAAAACACCCTGAACTTCCGCATACAGCTCTACTCGTTGCTTTGCACTGAGATTTCCATTTGCGGTTACTATAATAGGAATGGTCTCGTTTTCCACTACCTCGGTGAAAACCGTTTTCACTACTTTTTCAGCTCTTGGCCTAAAAGTCTTTTTGTTATCCACTATCATTTTTGCCAGAAAAAAGGATAGTACTATCAATAGTACACCAAGGACAGATAAGATAATTTTTCTCATAATTTGACAGTTAATTGGTTTCTGGTGGTTTTTTGAAATTATTTTGGATTTTCTTTAAAGTAGAAATTATAAGCATCTTATTTTCTTCGTCCAAACCGTCCTCCATAATATCGATTATTTCTTGAATTATTGGTCTGGTAGCTAAAAAGGTTTGGGTGCCATGTGTAGTGATGAAGACCTGATTATTACGTTTGTCCTCTACACTTTGAATTCTCTTGATATAATCTTTGGCTTCCATTTTTGACAATAATCTGGCCAATGAAGATTTATCCCTATACGTTAAGAGCGCTAGTTCATTTTGATTGATACCGTCTTGCTCATTAAGCTTTTTAAGAACGATCATCTGCTCTTTGGTCAAATCCACTCCGTAAGCGTCAAACGCCTCCTGCAAGTGATAATCTACCATTTTAACGGTCCTTCCCAACCATGGACCGATGGAGGTTTCAAAGTCAATATCTACTATTTCCGCTGACACGCGGCGAATCTACTAAAAAAGATATTGGTTGCACATGCAACCAATGTTAAAATAGTCTTAAAGAAAAGAGGGTCTTTACCTTATCCTCAATAAAAAAAGAGATGCCACCAACATCCCTTTTCCAATCAAACTAACTAAAAGTGTAAACTACTATTATTTGTCAATATCCTCGAACTTAGTATCGGCCATTCTGGTCTTCTCAAAGTTGATGTCCTTAAATTCAATTTTTCTATCATTTTTATCATAATCAAATACCAGGAATTCCCTAGTTTTCAACATCTCGAGATTTTTAAAAGAATTGAACTTGTTGTTCTGGATTTGGAAAACCTCAAGGCTTGCCAGCTGCCCAAATTCCATTGGTATTTCACCATTGAACTGGTTATTTGCCAGAACCAATTCTTTGAGGTTTCTTAAGTTACCCATCTCACCTGGTATTGCTCCTTCTAAAGTATTTTCAAAAAGACCTAGTGTTTCTAATTCAGTGAGGGCTCCCAAGGAATGTGGGATAGTCCCTTTTAGAGCATTACTGGAAAGGTTCAAGATTTTTAAATTTTTTATGTTCCCAATACTGTCCGGTATAGGGCCGGAAAGAAAGTTGTTGAAAACGGAAAGTTCCTCTAAACTTCCCAGATTACCGATGTTCTCAGGTATCTCTCCCTTAATTCTATTCATTTCCAACTTTAGGATACGTAAATTTTTGAGATTGCTTAGTTCTTTGGGTAAAACTCCGGTTATTGCATTAAAAGCCAAATTCAATACCGTAAGGTTTTCTAAATTGGCAATATCACCAGGTATAGAACCCATTAAGTTATTCCGAAAAAGGTTGATTTCCACCACTTTGTCATCTACGACCTTAATTCCATGCCATTCTGCCACCGGAGCTTTTAAGTCCCATTTCTTTACCCAATGCCGACCATTAGTACTATGGTACAATCCAATTAAGGCCTTCTTCTCCTTCTTGGAGACACCGGCAATGGCCAGATTGGTAAATAAGGCGAAGACAAATATCACGGAGTAAATACTTTTCATAGACTATTGGTTTAATTATCTACAGTTAGGAATTATCCTACAAATTTCTAGTAATAACGTTGAAAAATCAAAAAATATCGTTGAACGGCCTCTCATTGTTGTGAAAGTAGCCCAGACTGTTGTGAAAGACTGCTTTTTGTAGGCGTAGCGATTTCTAAAGCGACTCAATTTGTAGGGTAAGTTCCTCCCAACTGCCCATAAGCTGTTCAAGGGCTTTCTTTTTAGACTGATACTTGTCAAAGAAGTCGGGCTTGGCAATTGTAGCATCATAATCCATAAGTAAATTGTGGTCTATCTCTGCAATCTCCTTTTCCAATTCCCCTATTTTACTCTCAAGAGAACTCAATCGGTTTTTTAACTTCCTTATTTTATTTTGCTCCTTGGAAGGATTTGGCTTATCGGATGTACTTTTCTTAGTCTCTACAGTTTGCTTTTTCTCAATACTTCTAAAATTTTCTGCCTTGCGCTGTTCCAGATAAAAATCGACATCTCCTAGATACTCCTTTATTTTTCGGTCCTTAAACTCATAAACCTTATTCGTTAGCCCTTGTAGAAAATCACGGTCGTGAGATACCAAAATAAGCGTACCTTCAAAATTCTGTAACGCCTGTTTTAGGACGTTCTTGGATTTTATATCCAGATGGTTCGTAGGTTCGTCCATCACCAATACATTAAAAGGCTGTAATAACATTTTGGCCAATGCCAATCGGTTTCTTTCTCCCCCAGAAAGTACCTTCACATACTTTTCTACCTCATCCCCACGAAACAAGAAAGACCCCAGAATGTCCCTAACCTTACTCCGATTGGATTCGTTGGCCGCATCAATCATCGTATCTAGGATTGTTTTGCTTCCATCTAAATATTCTGCCTGATTTTGTGCAAAATATCCTATCTGTACGTTATGACCCAATTTCAAATGCCCGTCATACTCCAATTCTTGAACTATAATTTTAGCAAGTGTTGATTTTCCCTGTCCGTTCTGCCCCACAAAAGCAGTTTTGCTATCACGCTCCACCAATAAGTTTATGTTCTTCAACACATCCTTACTCCCATAGCTCTTGGACAAATCCTTAATTTCAATCACTACCTTCCCGGGAATGACTGAAACCGGAAATCTTAGGTTCATTACACTATTATCATCCTCATCTACTTCTATACGTTCAATTTTGTCCAACTTTTTTATTAAAGATTGGGCCATGGACGCCTTGGTGGATTTTGCCCTGAATTTTTCTATGAGACGCTCCGCTTGCTGAATTTCTTTCTCTTGGTTTTTTTGGGCACTTAATTGCTGTTGCTTGATTTCGTTCCGTAGAACCAAATATTTGGAATAGGGCTTATTGTAATCATAGATGCGTCCCAAGGAAATTTCAATGGTCCTATTGGTAACATTGTCCAAGAACATCTTATCATGCGAGACTATCATAACCGCACCGGTGTAGTTGTTCAAAAACTGCTCGAACCAAATAATGGATTCGATATCCAAGTGGTTCGTTGGCTCATCCAAGAGTAACACATCGTTGTTCTGTAAAAGTAACTTGGCCAACTCTATACGCATACGCCATCCACCGGAAAAGGTTTCCGTTTTTTTGTCAAAATCCTCTCGGTTGAACCCCAGGCCCTGTAATATCTTTTCGGTTTCTCCCTGATAATTATAGCCCCCTAAAATTTCATAATGATGGGTGACATCACTCAAATCTATAATCAGCTGGTTATAGGACTCGCTTTCATAGTCTGTGCGTTCCACCAATTGATGGTTGATACCTTCTAATCTTTGCTCCAGGGATTTTATTTCCTCAAACGCCTGATAGGCCTCTTCTAAAACGGTTCTTCCCTGTTCAAAATCGATATCTTGACGTAGAAACCCTATTTTTATGTCCTTCTCTACAGCAATAGTACCCGTATCCAAAGACATATCTTTGGAGAGCAGCTTTAGCAATGTAGATTTTCCTGCTCCGTTCTTTCCCACAAGACCTGCCCTATTTCCGGCATTGAGCCTAAAGGATATTTCCTCGAATAAAAATTCTCCTCCAAAAGAGACGGAAAGATTGTGAACGTTCAGCATTTTAAACTATGAAATTATATCCCTAACGAGGCAATCCCGTATTTTTGTAAAAAGTTTTGCAAATGTTAAAAAAAGGAAACAAACTCTACAGCATTTTAACAGGAACTTGTCCTAAATGTCAAAAAGAAAGCATGTACGCCGCCCAAAATCCTTATAAATTAGGGCATATTTTTAAGATGCATGAGCGTTGTAGTCATTGTGGCGTCAAGTATAAAATGGAGCCGTCTTTTTTCTACGGAGCTATGTACGTTAGTTATGCCGTGGGAATTGCCTTTGCCGTGGCGGCTTTTGTGATTGCCCGACTCATATTTGGTATCGGCCTAGTTAATACCTTTATTACTATAGTCGTTACGTTGATTGTGTTTATGCCTGTAATCATACGGTTATCCAGGAATATTTGGATTAATTTCTTCCTTAAG
>CAJQMW010000305.1 GCA_905479535.1 uncultured Maribacter sp.
CCAGTAACATAAGTCCACAGGATAGGGAATTCAATGCCGGTATCTGGAACCGATTGGAAATGAAGGTCCGTTTTTGGGCTAAAAATTACAATCACCTATATGTGATTACAGGTGGAATCTTAGAAAACGGACTTCAAGAAATAGGCGAGGAAGATGTGGATGTGCCGGCATATTTCTACAAAGTGATCGCCAAAAAGAGGGCTGATAACTGGGATGTTCTTGGATTTATTATTCCGAATGAAGAACAGGGCATGCCTTTAAAAGAATTTACCGTACCTATAGATCAAATAGAGAAGCGCACGGGTATCGATTTTTTTGCAAAAATGGATAATAAGGAACAGGTGCGTATTGAAAGCGGGGTGCAGCCGCAAAACTGGAAATTCTAAAAACTTTCTTTTAGCCTGTTCGTATCCAACTTCAAAAAAACAAAGAGTAGAACGGTAAAAAACAATAATCCTGAACCTCCGTAGCTAAAAAAGGGTAGGGGGATACCAATGGTGGGTAGAACTCCTATGACCATTCCAATATTTATGAAATAATGGATAAGCAGAATTGATATGACCCCGTAACCATACATTCTGGCAAAGGCATTCTTCTGTCTTTCAGCAAGAGATATCAGTCTTAAGAATAATAGGGAAAATAAAATTATTACGGTCGCGGTTCCAATGAAACCCCATTCTTCCCCTACGGTCGTGAAAATATAATCGGTATCCTGTTCAGGCACAAAATCACCTTTGGTGCGAGTTCCTTCAAGGAAGCCTTTACCAAAAAAACCTCCGGATTCAATTGCTTTTTCGGATTGATAGGTGTTGTAGCCTATAGTTTTTCTTATCTGTTCCAGTTTAACCGGGTCTTTTTCCAAACGGAGCCATAAGCTGAAACGGTCCCTATGACGCTGCTCAAAAACATTATTGAATACAAAATTAACGGATAGCGAAAACAAGATGACTACGACCGATGTGACGATTAAGGGAAATATGGGAACTTTAAAAGTCTTCCGTTTTAATCCAAATAACAACACTATCAGAAGCGCAAGGCCTATCGCGACCCAGATGGTTCCGAACATTAACGTTAAAACGAAAATCAGGATAAAGGCAAAACCTATGCCCAAGTAAAATAAGGGCAATCCCTCACGGAATATTACAAAAATAAGGGCAAAGAACACTAAGGCACTTCCCGGATCGGGTTGTGGAATTATGAGTATTGCCGGAATCAGAATGATGGCCAAGGCATAGAGTTGGTCTTTCCTTCGTTTAATATCGGTTTGTATATCACTTAAATACTTGGCCAATGCCAATGCCGTTGTCACTTTTGCCAACTCGGAAGGCTGTAGATTAAAAAAACCTAAATCGTACCAGGATGTGGCTCCGGAAATAGTTTTTCCAAATACAAAAAGCCCCAATAAAGAAATCATGGACAAAAGGTAAAAAAGACTTGAAAATCGTTCGTAGAAGTTGACCTCTAAGCCCATTATAATGATAATGGCCACGAAGCTTACACCAATGAAAAATAGCTGTTTCCCATGTCGGGTACCAAAATCAAAAAGGGAGTCTTGAGATTCCACAAATGTTGCGGAATAGATGTTGGACCAGCCAATCAATACCAAGGATACATAAAGAAAAACGCTTAACCAATCGATGCGTTTGAGAATGCTCCTACCAGACATATTCGTTTATCTTGAACTCTTCTCCACTATAGGGTTTCGCATATTCATGTTCCAAGGTCTTCTCCAACATCCTTTTTTCGAGATCTGTTCTTGTAATTTCTCCTTTGAGGTATTTTTCTATCATCAAAGATGCAATATGCCCGGCATACCTTGATCCGTAGTACCCGTTCTCAATATAAACGGCAATGGCTATTTTAGGGTTGTCCACGGGTGCAAATGCAACAAATACTGAATGATCCGTAAGTTGCGTGCGAACACCATCTATTTTAGTGAAATTTTCTGCAGTTCCCGTCTTCCCTGCAATTTCAATTCCGGGTACCTGTACCCATCTGGCTGTTCCCTTTTTGTAAACATCGGCCATTCCTTGAACAACGGGCTCAAAATATTTTGGGTCGATAGTTGTATGCTTGGCTTCTGTGAACTTTGGATTCGTAATATCTTTTCCCTCAACTTTTTTGAGAATATGGGGAGTAAAATAATACCCCCTATTGGCTATTGCAGCAGTCATATTGGCCAGTTGGACCGGGGTCGCCAATATCTCTCCTTGACCTATGGCGTTCGATATAATATAAGAGGAACTCCATCTATTATCGCCGTACCATTTGTCATAATATTCCTTGCTTGGAATCCTTCCTTTTTGACCAAACGGCAGATCATAACCTAAATAATCTCCAAGACCAAAACTACGCATGTGCTTTTCCCAAACATCCATACCTTCATCCGTGGTGTCGTATTTCTCATAAATTTTACGAAAAGTCCCCGCAAAATAAGCGTTACAGGATTGATGGATACCACTGTTCATGTTACGTAAACCCCCGCCACAGTGGCAACCTCTTTTTTTCTTGCCAACGTAAAAACCGTTGTAACAGCGTATGGTCGTGGACTCGTCAAGAACACCTTCTTGGAGGGCAATTAGCGCATTAAGGATTTTAAAAGGTGAACCTGGAGGTTGTTGGGCGTGTATGGAGCGGTCCCATGTGGGATTGGCAATAGTATCGTTATATAATTCCGTATAATTTTTAGACCGTTTGCGGCCAACCAATAAAGAGGGGTCATAGGTGGGTCCGGAGATCATGGAAAGGATTTCCCCGGTGGTCGGTTCCAGTGCCACTATTCCGCCGCGTTTACCATGCATTAAACGCTCGCCATATTCTTGTAAAGTTTTGTCTAGCGTAACACTTATTTGTTTTCCTTGTTCTGGTAGGGTGTCCAATGCCCCATCCTTATATGGGCCAATATCACGGTTGAACCGATCTTTTTGAATGTACTGAACCCCTTTCCTGCCCCGGAGCAAATCTTCGTAATAACGTTCAACACCGGTTCTGCCCTTTAATTCCCCTTGTACATAATATTTGTTCTTTGCTAGATCACTTTCGTTTACCTCACTGATGTAACCTAGTACATTGGCAGCGCTTTTAGTATCGTAATATCTTAAGGATCGTTTCTGAATGTAGAAACCTTGATATTTACGCATTTTCTCTTGAAGCTTGGCGTAATCCTCTTTGGAAAGTTGTGGCACTAGTACTGAAGGCAACCGTGGAGAGTAAACGTTGGCCTTATGTAATTTTTCTACGAACCGATTCTTCTCGATACCCAAAAGGTTACAGAATTCTAGCGTGTCCAGGGCCTTTACCTCTCTTGGTATGACCATTACGTCATAGGCCGGGTCGTTTCCTACCAGAAGTTTTCCATTTCGATCGTAGATATACCCTCTTTCCGGATAATCGTAAATAGCCTTAATGGCAGGATCTTCCATTACTTGATCAGGAGAAAAACTAAATATTTGCAAATATGATAATCTGCCAATAAAAGTTATCCCGATAAGAATGATAATTGAAGAAAGTAGAATTTTTTTCATTATTCTTTTCTAACACTAAAAAGTGAACTAAATAGTAAACAAAGTAATAAAGTAGCTAGGCTAATCGCAAATACCTTTTTCAAAATTAGCAGCAAATTGGCAAAACTGAAAATTTCTAACGTAAAGAAAACCAGATGATGCACTACTATTAATAACGCTAAAAATGTGAATTGTTGTACATAAGTGGCACTACCTAATTTAAAACTTTGAAATTCATAATTGACACCGAATACAAAGCGCATAATTGCAGGTCTTAAATAAGCAATTGTGATGGTTGATGCAGCATTGATTGCCATAGTATCTGAAAAGAAATCTATGGAAAGTCCGAGTAAAAAACTAAGCCCTATAAACGCCGCTCTGTTTTGTTTTATAGGATACCAATACAGAAATAGAATATACACCATAGGATT
>CAJQMW010000306.1 GCA_905479535.1 uncultured Maribacter sp.
TTCGTGATAGCCTTCATTTTGCTATATGCGTTTTACTATGAACGTATCATGTATGCCGAAGAAAGTTTTTTAAGGCAAAAATTTGGCGAAACTTATCTGGATTGGGCCAAAAACACACCTGCTTTTATACCCTCGTTTAAACATTATCAAAAAGCCAAATATCCGTTTAGCATAAAAAAGGCATTAAAAAAAGAGAAAAACGGTTTGGCGGCCGTGTTTCTCATCTTTTGGGCTTTTAGTTTTACAGGCAAATTGGTAAAAGAAAAGGCTATTGAATTTGAATACGACTTTTGGTTTTATGGCGCTCTGGCTTCAACAATGATATACCTAGTATTAAAGATCATGAAAAAACAAAAATTATTGGATGAGGTAAATCGCTAATAAATCTACAACGCGGCAGATCCAATAATAGGGCAATTATAGCCTTCATATATAGTCTATAAAAGCAGGTTTACACCAAAGCCTAGCGTAAACCTTTGGACAGTACCGGCAAAGCAAAAAAATCCATTTCAAGCGAGTTCACAATCAAATTTACATGGCGTATTCAAATCAATTATTCAAGACATCTTTTTTATCATTCTTTTTTATTTTAATTAACAGCACACTATTTGCCCAAGAAGAATTTACCTTGCGTGGCACTATTAGCGATGAGACCAATGGCGAAACCATGATTGGCACAACGGTCTATTTTAAAGGCACTACAATAGGCACAACCACAAATGAGTATGGCTTTTACTCTATAACGGCACCGAAGGGGAAATACATATTGGTTGTTTCGTATTTGGGGTACAAGGAAATACAAAAAGAGATATTCCTTAATAAGGATACAAAGCTCAACCTTGAAATTAATGAAGACGCAAATGCACTTGATGAAGTTGTTGTTACAGCAGCTGAAAATTCAGGGAGGTTAAATATTCGGAAGCCTCAAATGGGCGTTGTTGCCTTAAAAGCGGAAACCGTTAAACTAACACCTGCCGTATTGGGTGAAGTCGATCTTATAAAGACCATTCAACTTCTTCCCGGAGTGTCCAATAACGGGGAAGGTTCTGCGGGTTTTAACGTAAGGGGAGGGGCTGTAGATCAAAATCTAGTGCTGTTGGACGAGGCGATCATATACAATACATCTCACTTTTTTGGGCTTTTTTCGGTTTTTAATAACGATGCCATTAAAGACGTAAAACTTTACAAAGGTGACATACCTGCAAAATTTGGGGGTAGGACAGCTTCGGTCTTGGATGTAAGACAAAAAGACGGCAATAATAAAAAGCTTGAGCTCAATGGAGGTATTGGGCTAATTTCAAGTAGGCTTGCTGTTGAGGCACCCATGTTTAAGAAAAAAGGGTCTTTTCTTTTTGCGGGGAGAACAACGTACGCACAGTACTTTATGGGGCTTGCAGGCGATTTAGGTAATAGTAAAATTAGTTTTTACGATGTAAACTTTAAAGCCAATTACGAAATTAACGAAAACAATAAAATATATTTATCGAGCTATTTTGGGAGAGATGTTTTTAATATTACAAGACTATTGGATAGCAACTACGGTAACATCACTGGCAACCTGCGTTGGAACCATATTTTTAATGATAAGCTATTCTCTAACCTATCGCTGATATATAGTAAATACGATTATCAAATAGTACTTGATTTTGATCAATTGGATTGGATATCGGATATAGAAAATTTCAACCTCAAATACGATTTTGGCTACTATGCAAGCGATAAAATAAAAATAGACTTTGGGCTAAGTGGTATTTCATACGGTTTAAATCCCGGAGAAATTACACCGTCTGCGCCAACCTCACCCATTAATCCATTAAAATTAGACCAAAAAAGGGCTTTTGAAGCAGGAGCCTATGCTAGTGTAGAGCATACTATAACAGATAAGCTTACCGCAAGATATGGTCTGCGGTACAGTACATTCAACCGATTGGGCGGACAGGCCATCACAAATTATGCAAATAATCAGCCAGTAGTTTATGACCAAGAACTAGGCATCTACCAAAATGGCGAAGCTATTGGCGAAACAGAATACTCCAGAGGGCAAACAATTGAACAGTTCGGAAATTTAGAGCCACGCTTAGGTTTGTCGTACAAATTAACGGACAACTCTTCAATAAAAGGAAGTTACACACGTACGGCCCAATATTTGCATTTGCTGTCCAATACGGTATCGGTAACACCTTTAGACGTTTGGACACCGAGCGGAACCTATGTAAAACCGCAATTATCCGACCAATATGCTTTTGGTTACTATAAAAAATTCAATAATAATGCATATTCATTTGAAGCGGAAACCTATTATAAAACTACAGATAACCGTATTGACTATATTGATGGCGCAAACTTATTAGGGAACAACACCATCGAAACCGAAATTTTAAATGGCGAAGCAAGAGCCTATGGTCTGGAATTAATGTTTAGAAAAAACAAAGGCCGCTTTACCGGCTGGTTGTCATATACTTTGGCTAAAACAGAACAGCGCTCTTTTGGAGGAAATGCCGGAGGCCCGGGAATAAATAATGGCAATTGGTACAATGCACCTTTTGATCGTACACACGATATTTCCATTACAGGAGTCTATAAATTAACCGATAAATGGACATTTAGTGCAAATGCAATTTACCAAACCGGTCGTCCTGTAACCTATCCCGTGGGGCAATATGGGTATGAAGGATCCTCTGTTGTAATTTTTAATGAAAGAAATGCCGACAGATTACCTGCTTACCATAGAGTAGACATTTCAGCGACCTATAAACCCAACCGCAAACCTGATAAGCGATGGAAAGGCGAGTGGGTTTTTAGTATTTACAATCTTTACAACAGGCAAAACGCCGCCGCCATATCATTTAACCAAAACTATAATACAGGAGTGAACGAAGCCTTGAGAACTACAATATTTGGCATTATTCCTTCGGTAACCTATAACTTTAAATTTTGAAAAATGACGAAGTACACAATAAATATATTTAAAATAGATAATAAAATCAAGGCAGTAAGTCTTATAGCATTAAGCACTATTATTTTTTCTTGTACAGAAGCTATAGACCTGACCGTACCAACCGAAGCCCCACGTTTGGAAATCGAAGCATCTTTAGATAGGGAAAAAGGAACTTCAGGAAATAACCAGGCCATAAGGCTGCGTCTTTCCACACCTTATTACGATACAACAC
>CAJQMW010000307.1 GCA_905479535.1 uncultured Maribacter sp.
GAGGTAGTGGCGGAAAAAGGAATTGCCTTTATGAAGGGTATGGAAAGCGCAGGGGTTTTATCCAGCGGTAAGCATTTTCCAGGACACGGTGATACTGCAGTGGATTCTCATCATGATCTTCCCGTAATCCCCTTTCCAATGAAAAGATTGGACAGCTTGGAACTATATCCATTTAGAAGACTCATTAAGGAAGGCTTAAGTAGTATTATGGTAGCCCATTTGGAAGTTCCCGCAATGGAGTTGAAGGAAGGTTTGCCGTCATCCCTATCCGAGCAGATTATTTCTGGAGTACTAAAGGAGGAAATGGGATTTGAAGGTCTGGTTTTCACGGATGCCTTAAATATGCAAGGCGCTACTAAATATGGAACTCAGGGAGAAGTAGAACTGGCCGCGTTTATAGCTGGTAACGATATGTTGCTAATGCCTAAAAATGTTATTGAGGCCAAGGATAAACTTTTAGAGGCCTACAATCGAGGAAAGATAAGCGAAGGTCGTTTGGCCCTGTCCGTAAAGAAAATCCTAATGGCCAAGTATAAGGTGGGTTTGCATCAATATAAACCAATAGCCAAAGAAAATCTGTATGAAGACTTGAACACTTTGGCCGATGATCTCATTTATGAGGAAGCAATTGAAAATGCTATCACCGTCGTAAAAAACAATTTTGATCTTTTGGGCATTAAAAATCTGCAGAACAAGAAAATTGCCTACGTCAAATTCGGGGATGCTACTAACGATGCCTTTATAGAAGCATTGAATAAATATGCAAAGGTCACACAGGTAAACGGGAGCGATATAGTTGATTTGAAAAACAGGTTGGCCGAATACAATTTGGTTATTATAGGACATCATAAAAGTAATGATAGTCCATGGAAGCCCTACGGGTTTTCTGAAACCGAACTTTCTTGGTTGCAAGAAATAGCGGACCTTAGAACATCCAATCTCGTTCTTTGCGTTTTTGCAAAACCTTATGCATTAACCAATATTTCCACCTTTAAGAGCATTGATGCCGTAGTCATGTCCTATCAAAACAGTGCTCTGGCCCAACGTAAGACGGCGGAGTTGTTATTTGGAGCTATTCCGGCCTTGGGCAAACTTCCGGTCACCGCTCATCCCGAATTTCCCGTGGGAACAGGCGTGGAACTGCCATCACTTATGCGATTAGGCTATAGTCAGCCAGAAAGGGTTGGATTAAGTTCCCGAAAATTACAGGAAATTGACAGATTGATGCAAAATGGGTTGGATAGTCTAATGTTTCCCGGTGCTCAAGTCCTAGTTGCTAGAAAGGGAAAGGTAGTTTACGAAAAAAGTTTTGGTAAGCCTACCTATTCCTCAGAAAAAGAAGTAGTGGGAAATGACCTTTATGATTTGGCATCCTTAACCAAAATTCTCGCCACATTGCCCATGTTGATGAAAATGGAGGAAGAGGATAAAATAGCCTTGAACAATACTTTTGAAGAATTGGTGCCCAGCTATTCCAATACCGAAATTAAGAATGTGACCGTTTTAAAGGCCTTGTCCCACTATGGTAGGTTACCTGCGTGGATCGCTTTTTATGTGAGCACACTGGATAAAGACCGAAAACCTTCAAATGAGTTCTATCGGAGCAGTGCTCTTCCGGGATTTTCTACGAAGGTTGCGGAAAACTTGTTTCTGGCGGATGCCTATAAAGACTCTATTTACGACCGCATCGGAAGACAAGACTTAAAATCCAATCGGTATAGGTACAGTGATGTTCCCTATTACGTGATGAAGAAATACATTGAGGACACCTATAATCAATCTTTGGATAAGCTTACCCAAGATTTTATATTTAAGCGAATAGGGGCTAACTACACAACCTACAATCCCCTAGAAAAATTTCCAAAAAATAAGATTATACCTTCTGAAGAAGACAAGTACTACCGTTACCAAACCGTTCACGGATATGTGCACGATATGGGTGCGGCCATGCAAGGTGGCGTAGGTGGGCATGCTGGCTTGTTCAGTAACGCCAATGACGTTGCAAAAATTATGCAAATGTATTTGCAGGAAGGATACTATGGGGGCATTCAGTTTTTTGATTCAAGAACGGTCCAAAAGTTCAATAAATGTTATTTCTGTGACAAGAAGGTTAGGAGAGGAGTAGGGTTCGATAAGCCCCAACTGGAAAAAAGCGGACCAACCTGTGGTTGTGTCTCAAGAAAAAGCTTTGGACATAGCGGTTTTACCGGCACATACACTTGGGCGGATCCAGAAGAGGAAATTGTTTATGTCTTTCTTTCCAATCGTACCTATCCTAGTGCATCGAACACACTTTTAGTTAAATCTGCGTTAAGAACCAGAATTCAACAAGCTATTTACGACGCTATTTTAAATTAAAAGGTAGTTTTGTTAGAATGAAGATAGCAATCGTATGTTACCCTACTTTTGGGGGTAGTGGCGTGGTAGCCACGGAATTGGGAATAGCATTGGCCAATAGGGGACACCAGGTCCACTTTGTCACCTACAGACAGCCGGTTCGTTTAGAGCTTTTAAGCAACAACATTTTTTTCCATGAGGTACATGTTCCTGAATATCCTCTTTTTCACTATCAGCCCTATGAATTAGCCTTGTCCAGCAAATTGGTGGATACCATTAAGTTACATCAAATAGACCTTTTACACGTACATTATGCGATACCGCATGCCTATGCCGGATATATGGCGAAAAAGATGTTAGAGGAAGAAGGTATTTACGTTCCAATGATTACAACCCTCCACGGAACCGATATTACTTTGGTGGGTAAACATCCATTTTATAAGCCTGCCGTAACTTTTAGTATAAATCAGTCAGATGTAGTTACCTCTGTATCCGATAGTTTGAAGCAAGGGACACTGGAGATTTTTGACATTCATAAGGAGATAGAAGTAATTCCGAATTTTATAGATTCCAAGAAATACAGTACGTCTTTTACGGACTGCCAACGCACTAATATGGCGGATGAAAATGAGCGTATTATTACACACATCAGTAATTTTAGAAAGGTTAAACGTATTCCCGATGTTATTCATGTTTTTCATAAAATACAGCAAAATATACCTTCAAAGCTAATTATGGTTGGGGAAGGTCCGGAAAAAGAAGGAGCAGAAAGACTTTGTGAAACATTGGGTATTTCCAATCAGGTAATTTTCTTGGGTAATAGTAACGAAATAGATAAAATACTTTGTTTTTCCGATTTGTTTCTATTGCCTTCCGAGTCCGAAAGTTTTGGCTTAGCAGCTTTAGAGGCTATGATTAATAAGGTTCCTGTCATTTCCAGTAACGCAGGAGGTATACCGGAGGTAAATATGCACGGTGTTACGGGATTTCTGAGCGAAATAGGCGACATAGACGACATGGTTACGAATGCAATTGGTATTCTAAAAGATGATAGTACATTGGAGCAGTTTAAGAAAAATGCTGTAAGAGAAGCGCATAAGTTTGATATTGCTAAGGTGTTACCATTGTATGAAGAAGTGTATCAAAGAGCTTACAAAAGCAGGTTGAAGAATGCCTAAAATACCAACCCTCCTTATCGTACTAAATGCCTTTCTTGTTCTCTCCTCATGTAAAGGACAAAAAAACACAACTACTGCGGAGGTGAAAGACTTTCCTGATATGGAATTGATAATGGAAGAGAATTACAGCGGGTCTGAAGTTGAAGAAACACTGATTATAAAAGATCAAAAATCCCTAGCAGCTTTTTTTGGAAAAATTAATAGAACACGAAAGCCAGGTCTACCTATTCCGGAGGTTGATTTCAGCAATGAAATGCTCTTTATCTGGTGCGCTGGAGCTGAGGTCACGGAAATGCCTGAATTATATCTGGCGCAGGAAACCAAAGACGCTTACATTCTCTCAAAAGACCAGAAAAACAATAAAACTGAAACTAAAACAGTAACCAGTCCATTTCGTATATACAAACTACCGAACACTTCGAAAGATGTAATTTTTGAGGGGACTGATAATCGATTAGATTAAGCAGTTCATCTATCCGTCGAGAATAATCACCTTACATAGTACTTTTTTGTAAATACCCGTGGGTAAAGGTAATTTTATACTTCAAACCCAAATCTTAACCTATGAAATTTTCTTTACTATTTTGCTCCTTCTTGGTATTTACTATCTCCAACATGGCGCTTGGACAAGAAGAACTCCAGCTTACTTCAAAAGATAGCGTTGTACATGAGTCTTGGATTTTGGGTCTAGGCTATAATGCTATTGACGATTCAGGAAATGTTTTTGAAGGTTTGTTCAATGTAGGGGAGGAGTGGAATATTTTGCCCTATCCCTCACGATTAAGTATTGGGAAATATTTCAAAAATGGATTGGGATTGGAGGCTATTGGTACGTTTAACAAGTATAAGGAGGGTAAAATTATAGATGGTACGGTGAACGTTACCGAAACAAATTATTATGGCCTAGATGCTAGAATTACCTACGAT
>CAJQMW010000308.1 GCA_905479535.1 uncultured Maribacter sp.
GAAATCATGGGTCAGGTGCCGTGAAGTCATTCCGTTTTTATAGGATGCTTCAACCACGGTATCCCCGTCCAAAGTCAATTTTACGCAAAAGGCATCTGGTAACCCGGGATGGAACGGACCAAAATGGGCTTCATTTCGATCCATCTTTAAGCCATCCTTGCTCGCTGGCATGTCTTTGGTCATTGCCACCATGGACATAAAATCGTCATCACCGTGATCGTGACCCCCGTGATCATGATTCCCGTGTTCATGCCCCCCGTCATCGTGTCCCCCGTGTTCGTCGTGATTTCCATGGTCCATCATTTCCTCATGCGAGGAGTGTTCCGAATCCTTTTCATCTTGATTGGATCCTTCACTTTCCGAACTATTCTCGCCCAGGGATCTCTTTTCACTTTCAGCTTCTTCATCATTTGAGGATGCCTGAGCTTTTTTTGAGGAATTGTGGTGGTGTTCCTTATCCGCTGAATCAGCATCGGCTTCCTGCGAACTAGAGTGATTATGGTCATGGCCGGAGGAATTATTTTCCTTCGAATCAGAATGATTATGCCCATGCCCGTGACCATGTTCATGACCGGAAGGATTATTTTCCTCTGAACCTGAATGATTATGCCGGTGATGATGCCCGTGATCATGTTCATGGCCTGAGGAATTATTTTCCTCATCGTTCTGCAGAAAATCCGGGCTGAAGCCCGCAGTCTCCTTACTCCAAAATCGAGTGCCCCTTAGTTTTTCGGGAAATTCGTTCATGTCATCGGCAGATACCACTACATCTGCTGGTGGCAGGTATGCTGTATCAAAATCCCCTAAACTTACTAGCATTCTGGGCCTGGGCATTTGACTATAGATCACTGCGGCAGCCTTGTCCAGTTCATCTGAAAGAGGGGGTGCGATCAAGAGCACATTGGCATGACGTGGTGAGGAGACTATTTTTATTCCTTTGGCGTAGAGATTTACCCCTTTAGCACTTAACGTGCTTGCACCGGGCACCGGAAAAATTCGGAGATACCTAAAAGCCGCGGGCAAAAAGACCTTTCTGGTCAATACCCCCGGTCTTGCTAAAGCACCGTATTTTTGAAGCTGTATATTCATTGCCTTCTAAGTCCCCCCTGACTCCACGTATATAATAAACCTAAAAAAAGAATGAGTAAAAATACGCCCATATCCAACAATGCGACGATTCCCAATTCTTTATAAACTACGGCCCAAGGGTACATGTACGCCATTTCCATGTCAAAGGCCAAAAACAATAATGCATATCCGTAATAGTGAACATGATAACGCCCCCAGGCGGGTTTAGGAGAGAACATACCACTCTGGGCAGGGACATTTTTTCCGGGTTCTGCTTTGGTTTTCTGCCGGACCGATTTTGCCAAATAGAGACAAACTACTATCGCACAAGTAAATAGAACCATTAAAAATAAAAGGAAGTAGTTGGTCATATGACTAGTTTTGGTGAGAGGAAGAATGGATTGATGCCAATGCTTGACCTTTCCTATAGTTTTATAGTTAGACAAGTTACATTGAAACTGAATAAAAAGCAACCCTTCTTTTTGGAATGTCTATGCAGCCGTAACACTATATCGATGTATCAAAAAGATAGGTAACTTCCCTGTTGAAGGGAATCTTAGCAAACGGCTACAAATTTGAGTCGGTTCACATTTGTTGCAACTTTTTAAAGTCATATCCTTCCGCTTTACTCAAAATCTGGGCTACATTGCCCAACAGCACGCCATAGATGACCTTTGAACTGACATCGGCGATGGTATAGGTCATCTGTCGTGCCACTACACCGACCTCATTGAAGAAAAGACCGTCGATACCAAGCAAATGGGGCATCAAATAGGCACCGGGATACAAAAACCAAGAAACCAGGAACAACGTCCAAATCGAGCCCAATACTTTTTTGGCCTCCTCGGGTATGCCCTCTTTTCCCTCCTTGATAACTTTTCGCATCACCCACAGGATATGGAAAAAGAAAACCGTAGATATAGCGCCCCAGATGAAAAACTGTCCCAGATCCGATACTTCGTAAAATTGGCCGATATAACCGGTAATGATCATGAGCGAACCGGAAAACCAGAATTGGTTGCGTACCGACTTAAAGCTCAATTTGGTCAAGGAGACCACAAAAAGAATCTGAAAAAGCAACATGGGAACATCGATAAGCCAATTGAGGTAGCGATAGCCGTTGTTAAAAAGATCGCCATTGGGGTTTAAAAAGTAACGCCCCTGCTCGGGGTCGAACTGGAAAGAAGTGGTCCAATTATCCGCTTGCGCATAGAGCAGAAGAAATGCCGAAACCATGACCACGCCCGATAGAATATTAGACATTCTATATTTTGGGGAGACCGTTTTCAGGGTCAGGATGAAATAAAGAAGTCCGGCCAGCATGACGGCGTAGCCCAAGGTCAGCACATGGGATACCAGTTGATAGGCCATTTCGGAATAGCCTTCGGACATGCCTATAAAATTTTCGAAATTCGCGTTAATCGTTTTGTCCATGATTTTAAATTTTAGGAGTTAGATTAATTCAAAACTAAAGGTGAACTTTCCGAAGAGATAGCTCGATCGACACATTTATTAGCTCAATTCGAAAATTTGGTTTCAAAGTGAAAATGATTTGTACTGAAACATATCGGTCATATAGCTAGCTTGTAGTGCGAGATTATAAAAGAAACAGTGAATCAATTAGAAAAATGGATTATAGCAGGCAAAAGGCGACCGAAAATTCCTTAAGCCCTTGATTTTAGTAAAATATAATTATTCTTACCCGTTTTGTGGGCATTCCTAAAAATAGCCGGGATCCTCTAGTCATGATCGGTACCTAAATACCGGAGGAGTTCATCCTTTGGGAAGCAAAATCCAAATAAGCAAGACCCACCAACTGATGCAACGTTATATGAGCTTGCTTCTATTTAAACGGATGACAGATTCCCCGAGCATGGTTGGAAGGTTTTTGCTATATTTCCTTAAAATTTACCGAACTTCACATAAAGCGGTGTTACAGGCAAATAAAATAGAGTCCATATAAAACATTTAAACAGGGGAGTGAGTCTAAAATCCAAAAGAGTAGATAAAAACTATAAAACCAATATTCATGAAGTTCTTTTTAATTATAAGCGTGCTATTTCTAGCTTCCTGTGGAGCTGAAACTGATTTTGAAATCAAAGACGAAAATGGAAAAACAGGAATACTTGTCCAAACTGATGGAAATATTATTGTCGACAATGTAGTGACCGGAAAAATAACAAAAGACGGAACTGTAACCGACAAAGATGGAAAAATTATAGCAAAAATTGGAAAGAATGATATCATTACCAATTCAGAAGGTGATGCATTGATTAAGATTAACGAAAATGGAAAAATAGATAATGGTTCAGGTGTTTTTATTCAATGGTCAGACAATGGGGAATTAATGAAAGGAAATGAAAAGGTTGGAATGAAAATGTCGCCTGTTAAAAAGGATTCATATAGAAATGCTTCAATTATTTTATTTTTATATTTAAGCTTCGGGAAATAATCTGCCTATAAGCGGATAAAAATAAGTGCGCGTTTTTACTTATTAAAGTTAGTTGTCTTATGTGCACCCCTTATTCTTCCTGATCGAGTTTATAATCATGATTTTGTTTCCAGTCTTTTAAATTTTTATAGCTTTTTAGTTCCCACATATCGGAATGAAGCAATTCCACCTGTTCATCAAAGTCATTAAATGATGCTTTATTAGAGCAATCGTGCATAGAAAAATGTCCGGTTATTTTAGTATTTTTCTTTTGCCCGGTAAAAGAATAAATATGCACATCTGACTGTTGCCAATCTTTGTAGCTTTTACCTTGTTTTGTCCAAACCTTAAAATGCAAATTGCCATTGTTCAATTTGCCCTTAATTATTGGTCCACTTCTATTGGGCTCCAAACTTCCTTCGTAGCGGTTAAAGAACCCCAATATTTCTGCATCTAGTTTCCACAAACTTATCGTGTAGCCATAAGTGTGTTCACCAGTATTATTTAAATTTTCAAAGAGACCGATCAACTCAACCGGAGATTGAGTATTACTATTTTCACCTATTTGCATTGTAGAAAAGTCACAACCATCATTCCCAGGTTTAATAGCTGTCTGTTTTTCTGCTTGGATGTCATTATCAACTTCTTTGTGTTTTTCCCCCGAACCACACGAATATAAGGTTAGAAATAAAATGAATGCCAAAAGGTTTGATATAGTTTTCATTGTCTTTTTTAATACCAGCTAACGTTCTGGCTGGGCGCAGTACGAAAGCAGAACATAATGGGTTTTTGAGCTAGCAAATGCCAAGGTTTATATTTTGTTCTTAACTTCCATTTCTAATGTACTGAATTTAAATCTTTGGAGACTAACCGAATAGACAAAAACTTTTTGATTAAACCAAAACTATGCGTTACAGTGTAGGTCTGTTAACCTTAGTCTTTGTCTTCAGTTTCAATTATTAAACAGGCTCTTAATATTTTTACCGATGAGGATCAAAAGGTTGTCCATGTCCAAGAGGGCATATTCCATATCCTGTTGAACTAATATCCCAATGGGTAGTACAATAGAACTTTTCGCATTTAATACAACAACCAGCTACATCATAAAATTCGTTTTGTATCTTATCTAATCCGTATGGCTTGCTGAATATATTTTGTAATCTCTCCTTTCTTTCCAAATCTATTAAATCACCGATACTACCATTACTTCCACCTGGCCCGGAGTATATCAGATAGTGAGCGTTGAAATCTCTGTATTTATTATACCTTTCTAAATCATTTCTTGCCCATTTATCCGCATTTTCAGGGTATCCATTCGGATTTACAATCTCAATTTTTGCGGTGGATTTATTACAAATGGAACATTTCGGATCAAGATGATTAGAATCAATATTTATTGTTTCGTTTTTATTCATATTACAACTATTTAAATGAGTTTGATTCAATTGACATAATGAATGTCGATTTGTTCATGTACATCCTGATTTCAAATTATAGGTAGTGCCTCATTATTTGGATTCCGGCTAGTTTTAAGAAAATACAGCAAAATGTTTTCAATAATACAGGTGGCTGATTACCGCTATTTAATAAAATAATCTTATTGAAATTTCCTTGATTTTCGGTTTGAAATAGCAATCCTTTTCTACCTCCATTTAGTTCAATGATGGCTGGTTCTGACAGCCAAAATCTATCACAATTGCTATAGTGTTCAGTGATTCCATCCGTATCAATATTGGCCCACTCCTAGAACGAAGCTGGAATTGACATCCCATTCTTTCCTCCATATTCTTTCAAGACAATATTCTCAGTATAGTTCTGATCATCGATTTTTAACAGGGCTAATGTTTTTTGATGGTCTTGTATCATTAAGTCATCTCTATTAATGCTAACCTGTGCACACAATCTGAAGTACGGGAAAAGCGTTTTTTTCCACAAGACTACTAAACAAAATCTATGATTTTACGACTTAGGGCTATGCTCTCACAGAATTTATTCCTCTCTTTTTTTTATGTTCTCTCGCTCAGGGCGTGAGCCAGGACTATGGCGAGTAACATTGCCTTTCTCTAACATATAGGATGTAAATTCCGGGTTAAAATAACTCAATCTGTATTGGCGATAAACATCATCTAGTTTTATAGGCGGGTCATCATCGAAATAAAATGATAGATTGGATATGGTTTCGCCTTTATTTAGTTTTGCGTCAGGCCCATTTTTTAAAACATCGTTTAGAATTTTTGAATTCTTGCTTCTAACCGCTTTGATATACTCGTAAAGTGTTACGGTTTCGTTTACTGTGGATTTTTTAATGAAGGCAGTTACCTTTTCCATATTATCCTTAGACACTGAAATAGTGATTTTAGTTTTTGTTTCATGTGGCCCCAAGGAAGGGTTTTTATGCTCCAATGTTATTTGTTTGATATTCATATTTGTCCGTTTATTTTGCGAATCCCTATTCTTGGGGTTTGCTTTATTAAACCTGTTCATGGGTGTTTGTGTGTGGCTAGTTATCTTTGCCAGGATTAAATTAGTAAATAAATAACTGATGGCGAAAATAATCGCTAAACCATCCAACCAATCCTACGAGCTAAGACCGCTAAAAAAGATAGTTCAACAAATTCTACAAATCATTCAGCATATAACGTAACACATTAAAGTCTATTAATCCTGAAATTTGTAGTGTTTAAATAGGAATAGGTTTATGGAGACAATCAACATATTTGAAACCGAAAAAAAGAATTATAAACAGGGCGTAAAAGAATCGTTTCCTGTTACAGGAATGATACCCACGCAGTTCAAGAAATCTGTGGACAAAAACCCAAAATCCTTGGATGGGATTTAAGATTTAAGATGCTTTTACCATTACAAGTATGATATTTTAAATCAATAGATAATATAACGAGTTACCAATAAACTGAATAGAGATATCATAATGAAAATAGACAGAAAGAAACATTGGGAAACAGTTTACGAAACTAAAAATCCAGACCAAGTAAGTTGGACACAAGAAATACCAAAAACTTCGCTGGAGTTTATACATTCGTTCGAACTAAATAAAAACGCAAAAATTATAGACATTGGTGGTGGCGACAGCAAACTTGTTGACTATTTACTTGAAGAAGGGTATAAGAACATTACTGTACTTGATATTTCAGAAAAAGCAACTGCAAAAGCTAAAAAAAGACTAGGAGAAAAGGCAAGTAAAGTAACTTGGATTGTAAGCGACATTACCGAATTTGAACCTGATACATCTTTCGACGTTTGGCACGACAGGGCAACTTTTCATTTTCTTACAACGGACGACCAGATTGAAAAATATATTAACATAGCGACAAAATTTGTACGTGCTTATTTAATAATAGGAACCTTTTCACAAAACGGACCAAAAAAATGTAGCGGACTAGAAATAAAACAATACAATGAAAAGGAATTAACATCGGAATTAAAAAAAGGATTTGACAAAATTCAATGTGTAACAGAGGACCACACAACACCATTCAACACCATACAGAATTTTCTGTTTTGTAGTTTTAAAAGACAATTAACTTTAAAGCAAGCAATACCTTCACCCACAAGCTAAAAGAACAGGTGCACATTTTGGCAGTTTAAGTTTTTACAAAAACATAAATCAAAACAAAAGGAACATAATGACCAAAATTTATCTATCATTATATGTTCGTATTTAAGTATTTGCTTAAATACGTAATTAATTATATATTTGTACTTCAAAAGTAAATAATATGAAACTAGAAATAACCTGTACAAGAGCAGAAGCAAATCAAAAACAGTTACAGAACTGTATGGAAACATTAGATAAAATGGAAGGGAGTTTTCAAAGAATATCAAAGCTGTTATCCATTTCAAGTAATGAAGTTC
>CAJQMW010000309.1 GCA_905479535.1 uncultured Maribacter sp.
TACCTGTATAATGACCAATAAAAATAAAACCGTACTCTACGTAGGGGCAACCAATGACATTGAAAGAAGAATAAATGAACACAAACATCGTATTTATCCGAATGCGTTTACCAAAAGATATAATTGTGATATTTTAGTGTATTTTGAAGAATTCGATGAAGTTAAGGACGCCTTTGCAAGAGAAAAACAATTGAAGGCAGGCAGTCGAAAAAAGAAGCTGCAACTTATAAGCGGCCTAAATCCGAATTGGAATGATCTTGGACTAAATTGGCATGGTGCAAATTTTTTGTTGAGATGAAAAGGACAAATTTAAACAGATTGCCACGCTTCGTCAGCTTCACTGACTTCACTCGCAATTTATGACCAGAGAAGAACTATACAAAATCGCCAAGGACTGGTTCCATGAACAGGGCTGGAAACCGTTCTCTTTCCAAAAACAAACTTGGAAAGCCTTTTTGCAGGGCAAACACGGACTTTTAAACGCACCAACGGGAAGTGGCAAAACCTACGCTTTATGGTTTCCCATCGTCCTGAATTACATCAAACAAAATCCAGATTACAAAAACAACCATAAGAAGGGATTGAAGGCAGTTTGGATTACGCCGTTGCGTGCACTATCGCAAGAAATAAGACAATCTGCCGAGCGTGTTACCGCAGATTTGGGCACCCAAATGACCGTCGGAATACGAACCGGCGACACTACGACAAAACAAAGGGCACAGCAAAAAAAACAGATGCCGGATTTATTGATTACCACCCCGGAGAGCCTACAGCTCTTACTGGCCACTAAGGGCTATGATAAAATTTTTAAGGATTGCAGTGCAATTGTGGTAGATGAGTGGCACGAGCTATTGGGCACCAAAAGAGGTGTACAAATGGAACTCGCGCTGTCCCGATTAAAGACGGTCTCCAAAAAACTGCGTATCTGGGGCATCTCGGCCACCATAGGCAACTTGGAACAGGCACGGGAAGTTTTACTGGGCCCTGAAACTGAGGCTTTGGAAAATTCGGTCATGATCAAAGCGAACATCAAAAAGAAAATTACGGTAAAGAGTATTATTCCAGATAAAATGGAAACCTTTCCATGGCGGGGACATCTGGGCCTTCATTTGCTAGAATACGTCATACCGATAATCAATAAAAGCAGGACCACGTTACTTTTCACCAATACCCGTAGCCAATGTGAGATTTGGTTCCAGAAAATATTAGAGAAACACCCAGAATTTGCAGGGGAAATAGCCATGCACCATGGTAGCATCAATAAAGATACACGGGTTTGGGTGGAAAATGCCATCCGCAATGAAGAATTAAAAGCTGTGGTTTGCACCTCCAGTCTGGACCTTGGGGTCGATTTTGCCCCAGTAGAAACCGTAGTCCAAATTGGTGGCCCAAAAGGGGTGGCCCGTTTTTTACAACGTGCCGGGAGAAGCGGACACCGACCCGGAAAAGAAAGTGTTATCTATTTCCTTCCCACTCACGCCATAGAACTCATAGAGGCCTCGGCACTTCAGGAAGCGGTAAGGCAAAATGCCGTTGAAGACCGTATGCCCTACCTCAACAGTTTCGACGTTCTCCTTCAATACCTAACCACCTTAGCCATATCCGACGGATTTTATCCCGATGAAATATTCAACGAAGTACGACACACTTTTTGTTATCAGGCCTTATCCGAAGAACAATGGCAATGGTTATTAAATTTTATCGTGATGGGTAGTCAGAGTCTACAGACCTATGATGAATATAAAAAAGTGGAAATAGAGGCCGATGGAAAATTCAAGGTAAACAATAAGGGTGTGGCCATGCGTCATCGGTTCCAAATTGGGACCATTGTGGGTGATGTGAACCTAACGGTACGCTATCAAAAAGGAGGCTACATTGGCTCCATAGAGGAGTACTTTATTTCTAAACTTAACCGTGGCGATGTTTTTACGTTTGCGGGCAGAAACTTGGAGTTCATCCGGATTAAGGATATGCAGGTTCACGTAAAGAACTCCACAAAAAAAACGAATAAAATATCCAGTTGGATGGGCAGTCGCCTGACGCTTTCTGCGCAAATGTCAAAACTATTGCGTGAAGAGATGTACACGGCGAACGACATTGAAAAAAATCAATCAATAGAAATAAAATCTTTGTCCCATCTATTCGAGCGGCAACGTAGGGAAAGTATTGTTCCCGGACCCGATGAATTTCTAATCGAAACCTTTAAAACAAGGGATGGCTATCACCATTTGTTCTATCCTTTCGAGGGCAGGTTCGTTCATGAGGCTATGGGCAGTCTATTGGGCTATCGAATAAGCCTATTATCGCCCATAACATTCTCCCTCGCCTTCAACGATTATGGTTTTGAGTTGTTATCGGATAAGGAGATAGATATTCAACAGGTGCTGGACAACAATCTCTTCACTTCCGATTATCTTTTGGATGACCTTCAAAAAAGTCTAAACGCTACGGAGATGGCACGCCGCAAATTTCGTGATGTGGCCATCATTAGCGGTATGGTCTTCACCGGATATCCGAACAAGGGCATAAAAATGAAGCACTTACAAAGTAATTCACAATTACTTTTTGAAGTTTTCCGAGATTATGAGCCAGAAAATCTTCTTTTTCAACAGGCCTTTACGGAAACGTTTCAGCATCAACTAGAAGAGGGACGTTTACGGCTTTCCATGGAGCGTATTGCCACACAAGAAATCATTTGGAAACAATGTGAAAAAGCTACACCCTTTTCATTTCCGTTAATAACCGATAGGTTAAGCAGGGAAAAATTATCCAGTGAAAAATTGGAAGACCGCATCAAGCGCATGGCCGCCTTATTGATGAAGAAATAACTAGCCCCCTAGCCCTAAGGTGAATTTCAAGTATTATTGAAACATCAAAGACTCTTCTATTTTAGTACATTTATAAAAAGATAAGTATGCGCCCTTTCAGTCAACCAAAATATTGTATTCAACAGCTTATGATAATTAAAAATTCGATTAAATATATTATTCCGTACTTCAAAAGATTTTAAAATTCAAGTTGATTAAAATGTCAAAAAAAAAATTATTATTCATATTTCTCTCCATTTTAATATTTTCCTGTTCTAAAAATTCCTCTTCCACAAAGTTTACTTGCTGTACGGACGAAATAAATGGCAATGTCAACAATCTCCAAATACCGGATACAGTGGATGTGCAAATACAGGCTTTTAACGTGATTACTCCTAATGGAGACGGAATAAATGATTTTTTATTTATTCGAGATTTATTTCTTTACCCTAATAATAACGTCCAAATTTTTGACAACAGAAATCGTTTGGTTTTTGAGGACTCCGGTTATTTATCGGAACAAAATGTATTTGATGCGACTGGCTTGAAAGAAGGTACTTATCGTTATAAGATAGTTATTGAAAATGAAGAAATTTTCTTACTCCAAGGATTTTTATGCGTAGTAACTTCCTTTCCAAACGATTTTGAATTTGGTTTAGGATGCAGCGTTTGGGACCCTATAGACCCGCTTCTTCAGTAGGTGCTGATAATTTTACAATATGACCAAATCCGTCCAAATCTTAAAGAACACCTTTGAAATGCACTGCTCTGGTGTACTCTTTTGGCAGGAAAGGTCAACCCTCATCATTAGCGATGTACATTTGGGAAAAATATCCCATTTTAGAAAATTTGGAGCAGCTGTGCCGCAAAAAGCGGTAGAGCAGAATTTTTTGGTCATGACCGAAGTTATCGAACTTTTTAAACCGACGGTCATCATTTTTTTGGGAGATTTGTTCCATTCTTCTGTTAACAAGGAGTGGCAATTCTTTGAGGAATGGATTTCAAAACTTACGGCAAAGGTTATATTAGTTAGTGGCAACCATGATATTATTTCTCCTTTAAAATATGAGGATTTAGGTGTGCAAGTAACCAAAGAACTTCTTTTGGACGGTTTTCTACTTACGCACCATCCAGAAGAAAGAGAGGGTCTCTTCAATTTTTCGGGTCATGTACACCCTGCCATTCGGTTACACGGGGTTGGGAGACAATCGGTTCGTTTACGGTGTTTTTTTAAAACACAGCGTCAGATGATATTGCCAGCTTTTGGGGAATTTACCGGGAATTACACCATGGAACCAATAGCTGATTGCGAGGCTTATGCTTTGTTGGGAGATACGGTACTTCAAGTCCCGTTTAAGGAGACAAAACGACGCAAGAGATTTTAAAAAAGTCCATATTGAAAGGGTTTTAGACAAATCAATATCTAAAAAGGCCATATTTTTAAACAAAAAGGAGTTCATGAAAAAACTAGCAATTATCAACTTGGCTTCTGTGGTTTTAGTAATTGCCGTAAATTATATTTCCCAAGCGCTAAGGTTGAACAATACGACCATAGGGGAGATTAGTGCCAAATACGACAACTTATTTACTCCCGCTTCCTACGCTTTTGCCATTTGGGGAATCATATTCATTAGTTTGTTGGCGTACGGTATATTTCAAGTGCGTCGTGCTTTTTTTAGTACTAAGCAAAGCGATTTTATTCAAAAGACCGGGTATTGGTTCTTAACGGCAAACCTTTTAAACGCGGCATGGGTGTTTGCCTTTGTTTACGACTTCACAGGGTTATCCGTATTGATTATGCTTGGAATCTTGTTCTCCTTGATAAAAATAATACTGAACGCCAATATGGAACGATGGGATGCTCCAATAACTATCATCGCTTTTGTCTGGTGGCCCATTTGCATCTATAGTGGATGGATAGCCGTAGCGACCATCGCTAATATTTCTGCGTATTTGAGCAAACTTGAGTGGAACGGTGGCCCATTATCCGAGAATAGCTGGACAATGATTATGATCGGAGTAGCCGTTCTCCTAAATCTCTTCATGATTTGGAAACGTAACATGCGGGAATTTGCTTTAGTAGGTGTTTGGGCGTTGTTCGCCATATACATACGCCACAAAGACGCTCTAGAAAACATTGCCTATAGCGCATTATTTGGAAGTATTTTATTGACCGCCGCTATACTGTTCCATGGTTACCAAAATAGGCACACCAACCCCTTTGAGAAACTTAAGGAAAGGTTGAAAAACGATTAAAGCATACTTTTGACATCGTTGGCCCATGAAGGATAGGTAAAAAATCGTACCCTGCAAATCATCGGCGGTCATCTTGGCATTAATGGCCATAGCAAAAATATTAATGGTCTCCCCAGCTTCAGGGCCAAGGATATGAGCTCCAATTATTTCTTGAGTTCGTTCGTTCAAGATGATTTTATAGCTGTATACTGGAGCATTGATTCTTTTGGCATTGAACCAATTGGGAACAGAAGCCTGTTTGACCAGTATATTTTTATATCGACTTTTCGCTTCCTCCTCGGAATATCCGACCGAAGCCAAATTGGGTAATGTAAATACCCCCGAAGGTATTTCCGGAAAAGATAATTTTTTTTGATTTCCGTTCAAGATATTCTCAAATACTACGCAGCCCTCTCTCCCAGAGAGTGGGGTAAGCGGCAACCCATTGTCCGAAACATCTCCACAAGCGTACACCTTGGGATTACTTTTACTTTGCAAAAAGACATTGGTCTTTATGCCACTATCAACAAAAGTAACATTGACTTTTTCCAAATCAAGTTCCGACAGTGCCGGAACCCGACCCGCTGTATTGAATACAGCTCTAGATTTTAAGGATTGTGAGGTTCCATTTATATCATACTTCAGTTTAAAATTCTTACTTAGTTTCTTTACCTCAGTTGTTTTTGCACCAAAGACAAAGTCTATGCCCAATTTCTTAGAATATTTCGTAAGCTCCTTTACTAAGTCACTGTCAAAAGCGTTCAAGGGACGTTCGCCTGTTTCCAAAACCGTAACCTTGGCTCCAGCCCTTACCGCCATGTGGGCGAATTACATTCCCACGTAACCGGCTCCGATAAAGGTGATCTGTTTGGGTAGTTTTTTCAAATTCAAAAAATCGTCACTAGTTAGTAAATGCCCGTTCCCTTTAAACGATAATTTACGGGGTTCATATCCGGTAGCGATGACAATCGTTTTAGCGGTTATCTTTTTTTCTTCCACCATTAAAGAATCCTCCGTTAGGAATTTTGGGGATTGATGATATAGTTTAATTCCCATACCTTTCAGGTCTTTTTCCGTACTCTTGGGAACGGCGGCCGTAAATTCTTTTTTAAACTTTTGAAGTTTTTTCCAATTTATTTTCGGAAGCTTTGCGATACCCTTCCCGTGTAAATTCTTCGAGTTCTCAAGCACCTCCGTTATCCCTAGGAGTACTTTTTTTGGATCACAACCCTTATTGGCGCAGGTACCACCAAACTCACGCTTGTCCGCTATGGCCACTTTAAGCCCAGCTTCGGCACATGCCTTGGCCACTGTTTGACCCGCAATACCGCTACCTATTACAAATACATCAAATTGATTTTCCTTCATCAGTTTAAGTTATAAAAATTAAAGGTGGCGCGTTTATGGGGCAATCATTGATGCAAATTAGACAACTTTGAACGCAATACGTTTGGCGTGGTTATGTATCTTTGCATCTCAAATTTTTAGCGGTTGACGCATTCCTCCATTCAACAACTATTCGCACAGTCTTCCAACATCGGAAAACTGAGGGACGCTATTGCCGAATCTGAAGGCGAGGCCAAGGCGAGGGTATACATTAAAGGACTTACGGGCTCCTCGCTCTCCTTTGTCATGCCAGATGTATTTAAACAAACCGACGCACCTTTTTTATTGGTTTTTAATGATAAGGAGGAGGCAGCCTATTACCTAAATGATTTGGAACGGCTTGTTGGGGAAAACGACGTGCTTTTCTATCCGGGCAGCTATCGCAGACCATATCAAATAGAGGAGACGGACAATGCCAATGTCTTGTTGCGGGCCGAAGTGTTGAACCGTATCAACTCGCGTAAAAAGCCAGCCATCATCGTTACCTATCCGGATGCCCTTTTTGAAAAAGTGGTTACCCGTAAGGAGTTGGACAAAAACACCCTTAAAATAAAGCTGGACGATACGCTTTCATTGGATTTTTTAAACGAAGTCCTTTTTGAGTATAAGTTTAAACGAGTGGATTTCGTTACGGAACCAGGTGAGTTTTCCGTGCGTGGGGGAATTGTAGACGTGTTCTCCTTTTCACACGATGAGCCCTATCGCATTGAATTTTTTGGGGACGAAGTGGATAGCATACGAACCTTTGACGTAGAGACGCAGCTTTCTACGCAAAAGGTGAAGAAAATCAGCATTATCCCAAATGTGGCCAATAAAATGCTCCATGAAAAACGGGAAAGTTTCCTCAAGTACATATCTGCTAACACCGTCCTGTTTACGAAAAATACCGATTTCCTTTTTGACCGTTTGGATGATTTTTTTGTAAAAGCAAAAGAGGCATTTTTAAAATTATCAAAGGAAATAATACACGCTGAACCGTCAGCATTGTTCCTAAATTCCAAACAGTTTAAAGAGCAGTTACAAGATTTTAGATTAATTTCCCTCAACCCTATCCAAGATGACGGTTCAGTAATTCAATTCAATACCAAACCGCAACCTTCTTTCAATAAGAAATTTGATTTATTGATAGAAAACCTTAACGAGAACCACTCCAAAGGTTATTCCAACTATATCTTCTGCGCATCGGAGCAACAGGCGAAACGTTTCCATGATATTTTTGAGGAAGTTGGGCAACAAGTGCATTATAAGACCATTGTCTTTCCATTGCATCAAGGATTCATCGATGACGACCTTAAACTTGTATGCTATACGGACCATCAAATATTTGAACGCTACCATAAATTCCATTTGAAAAATGGATACGCCAAGAAGCAGGCCATTACGCTTAAGGATTTGAACAAATTGGAAATTGGGGACTATGTTACCCATATAGACCATGGTATAGGCAAATTTGGGGGACTTCAAAAAATTGATGTAGAGGGCAGGAAACAGGAGGCCATTAAATTAATGTACGGTGAACGGGATATTCTTTACGTGAGTATTCATTCCTTACACAAAATATCCAAATTCAACGGTAAGGATGGTGCTCCCCCAAAAATCTATAAATTAGGTTCCGGCGCTTGGAAAAAGGTCAAGGACAAGACCAAGTCCCGGGTAAAGAAAATAGCTTTTGACCTTATAAAAGTATATGCCAAAAGGCGCTTGGAGAAAGGGTTTCAATACAATCCGGACAGTTACCTGCAGAACGAACTCGAAGCTTCCTTTATTTACGAGGACACCCCGGACCAGAGCACCGCTACGGAAGATATTAAAAAAGACATGGAGAGCGAACGTCCCATGGACCGCTTGATCTGTGGCGATGTCGGCTTTGGCAAGACCGAAGTTGCCATTCGTGCCGCATTTAAGGCCGTGGACAACGGTAAACAAGTAGCCGTGCTCGTACCCACAACCATTTTGGCGTTCCAACATCACCGTACGTTTACCGAGCGTTTGAAGGAGATGCCAGTTACGGTAGATTATCTAAACCGATTCCGAACGGCGAAGGAGCGTAGGGAAACCTTGGAAAAATTGGAAGCAGGGAGAGTGGACATTCTTATAGGTACGCATCAATTGGTCAACAAAAAGGTGAAGTTTAAGGATTTAGGTCTTTTAATCGTGGACGAGGAACAAAAATTTGGTGTGGCGGTAAAGGACAAGTTGAAATCCATTAAAGAAAATGTGGATGTCCTTACCTTGACCGCAACGCCCATCCCCAGAACTTTGCAATTTAGTCTAATGGCGGCGAGGGACCTCTCCGTCATCAATACGGCTCCACCAAACCGATATCCCATAGAAAGTAGCGTAATCCGATTTAACGAAGAGACCATACGGGACGCGATTAGTTACGAAATTGAGCGTGGAGGACAGGTGTTCTTCATTCACAACCGAATAGAAAATATAAAAGAAGTCGCCGGTATGATCCAGCGTTTGGTGCCCGATGCCAAAGTAGGTATTGGACATGGACAGATGGAAGGGAAAAGACTGGAAAACTTAATGCTAGGGTTTATAAACGGGGAGTTCGATGTATTGGTTTCCACGACCATTGTTGAAAGTGGCCTGGACGTAACCAATGCCAACACCATCTTTATAAATAACGCCAATAATTTTGGGCTTAGCGACCTACACCAAATGCGTGGTCGTGTTGGACGTGGCAACAAAAAAGCCTTCTGCTACTTCATAACACCACCGTACGATGTAATGACGACCGATGCGCGTAAACGAATTGAGGCGCTTGAGCAGTTTACGGAACTGGGAAGTGGTTTTAACATTGCCATGAAAGATTTGGAAATTCGTGGTGCGGGGGATTTGTTGGGCGGGGAGCAAAGCGGCTTTATTAATGAAATAGGTTTTGAAACCTATCAAAAGATATTGGCAGAAGCTATAGATGAACTTAAGGAAAACGAGTTCAAGGAACTATATGAAGAGGTGGAAGGCAAAATTGATAAGATTTTTGTGAAAGAAACCCAAATCGATTCTGATTTTGAACTCCTTTTCCCGGACGATTACATCAATAACATTACAGAGCGATTAACGCTATATACAGATTTAAACCAGGTCAAAAACGAAGAAGAACTGCAAAAGTTCGAGGCGCAATTGGTGGACCGTTTTGGTGAACTTCCCACCAATGCCGAGGATTTATTGAATTCAGTTCGCATAAAATGGATAGCGAGCAACATAGGGCTCGAAAAAATAGTGATGAAAAAAGGTAAGTTGATCGGTTACTTTATTGCGGACCAACAATCGGAATTTTATCAAAGTCCCACGTTCACCAAAGTACTTCAGTTCGTACAGAGTCATCCTCAGCATTGCAAGATGAAAGAAAAAAATACCCGGAACGGACTACGCCTTTTATTGACTTTTGACAACATCACGTCCGTTGACAAAGCCTTGAAAGCATTGGAGCCTTTAGACACGAAAAAAGCAATCATAGCTGAATAGAGCTCAGCGTGTTTTTAATAAAAGTACCGTTACATAAAACCATCAAAACTACCGGAATACCGGCTTTTCCGGCAAATGCCGTGATAATGTCGGGTCAAATTTCAAAAAGTTCATAGGTTTGGTTTTATCTTGATTGTAACATTGTGGAAACATTTTAAATGCAACATCATGAAACAACCACTATTAGGAATTAAAATCACCGAACTACGGAAGCAAAAAGGATTTACACAAGAGGAATTGGTAGACTTGTGCAATATAAATGTCCGTACCCTACAGCGAATAGAGAGCGGTGAAGTGAGCCCAAGAAGCTATACGATAAAAACCATTTTATCCGCATTGGACCAAGACTACGAGGAATTGTATGAGAAAGATACGGAAACGTCCGAAATTCTTAACTTAAATTCAGCCAAAGAAGCGAGCTCAGTTCATAAATTATTGACGTTCGCCTGGATATCCGGCATTATTTATTTTCTTCTTGGAGTTCCGGAAGGAATCGCCGATTGGTTTCGGTTTTCAGAGGATGAACTAATTTTTGGTACCGCGGGGCACCTTGCTTTAAAAATTGGAGCATTCGTTTTTTACGCTTTTACCCTCTACGGCTTTTTGATAGCGGGAAAACTACTGAAAAACTACTTGATGAAGATCATCTCTATTTTGATGCTCTTCGCCCTCTTTTTCTTTTACCTTTTCGATGGCATCTCTCTTTTTAAACCTTCCGTTGCCGTAGAAGCTATTTTAGTGGCAGAAAGTATCCTTACGGGAATATTGGGAGTCCTCTTCGGAATAGCCATCATCAAGTCTCAGAAGCAATTGGGGTCCTTGGCCTATGCAGCCGGAGGCATGGAAATTTTGGCAGCATTCTTTCTGCTGACCATTGTTCTTGCTCCCTTAGGTTTGTTGTTGTTATTGCCTGCGATAATTTTAGAAGTGGTGTTACTTTATAAGTTAAGTACCATGGTAAAGGCGTATAAAAGGTGAAAACTATTCAAGGTTAGTGTTTAAAATTACGTATCTTCATCTTCTTCTAACCCACAATTAGAAAAATGACCATACCCACACTACCCTTCTCATTGGCGGAGAAATCTGCTATCGTAAAATTGATGTATTCCGTAATTCTTGCTGATGGACATGTTCACCCTGGAGAAATCGATGCTTTTAAGCAATTCATGCATGCCTTCGATTTTGACAGTAATTTTATACAACAGTCAAATGCCATTAGTCAAGAACAAGGTGAAATGATTCTTACGAACATGCCAACCGAAAAAAAGAAAATTTTTGTCCAACTCTTAGAGGATATGGCCAAATCAGATGGTTTTGTCCATGAAAAAGAAATAGCATTGATTCTCAATTTCTGTACCACCATAGGCATCGGGTAAGAAAGATAAATCATGTTCTTTTTATGCCATAGGGCAGTACGCTAGAATGGTTGTGATTTCAGTATCTTTAAAAGGTCGGTTACGTCCGCTCCAAACTAAAGCTATCATGAAGCACCTATCAGTTTTCCTCGTTTATCTTCTCCTCCTCGTCTCTTGTAAAAGCGAACCAAAAGAAAATCCGGTCAATGAACCAACCGTTGTAACGGATCAGGCCAAAGCACGGTTGGATTCCGTTTTGCAAAGCTTCGTAGATTCCAGGAATGTCGCAGGAGTTTCCGCCCTTATTTACGAGAAGGACCAAGAAGTTTATTTCAATACTTTTGGTTATGCAGATAGAGAGGCCAAGGACAAAATGGACCGCAATACCATTGTCCAAATCTATTCCATGACCAAACCGATAACTGGGGTCGCCTTAATGACGTTATATGAGGAAGGTAAGTTCAAATTGGATGACCCACTGTCCAAATATGCCCCGGAGTTTGCCGATATGAAGGTATATGTTGGAGAAGATGCAAACCGAAATCCCATTCTTGAAGATGCAAACCGAGCAATCACTATACAAGATATTACCCGCCATACGGCAGGTTTTAAACGGGGTGCAGACTCCACTTATCTAGGCCAACTCCTTGCCGAGGCAGATCCACTAAACCGTGACAACACATTGAATCAGATGGCCGAGAAAATGGGAGCCATACCGTTGGCCTTTCATCCCGGCGAGCAATGGGAGTATGGCCCCAGTGTAGACGTACAAGCATTTATGGTAAAGCGCATCTCTGGGATACCCTATGCCGAGTACGTCCAAAAAAATGTTCTGGACAAATTAGGGATGCAAAAGACCCGTTATTTCATTCCAGAGGAGGACCGTAAAGATTTTGCTGCGATGTATGTTAGAAAAGGAGAAGGGGAATTGGTACGGGATTCCCTCACCTACGATAATTATATCAAACGTTGGCCATTGACCCGTGGTGGATCAGGACTCACCTCTACGTTGGACAATTATATGAAATTCGCCAAAATGCTAGTGCATAATGGCACCTTGGACAGTATTACCATTCTAAAGCCAGAAACAGTAAAACTCATGGCTTCTAACCAATTGGCAGATAGTGTCACTGAGCGCTCCTTTCTCCCCAGCAAAGGGCAGGTAGGTTTCGGAATCGATTTTGCCGTAAGAGTGGAACCCCCGGCATCGCCTGATGAGAATATGGGGGAAGTAGGAGAGTTCTTTTGGGACGGGGCGGCATCTACTCTCTTTTGGGTAGATCCTAAAAACGAACTTACAGCCGTTCTTTTTGTTCAATTATTCCCCTATGACCCCATAGGGCTTCATAAAAGTTTTAGGGATGCGGTTTATGGGCCATACAAACCCGCTACAATTAACAGTATGGATTAGTAAAATTAACAGTAAGCCCAAATATCAGCGTATAATACCTACTTTTAAAGAAACACTGTCAGCCCATGCCAAAGACCTACTGGAGAAATATTTTTTTACTTATTTCTATAACACTAATCCTGATCTTCACAGCATGCAGAAAAAAGGTACTAGCGGCAGAACTTGTAATTACGAACGCCACCATATGGACCGGAAATAAAGAACAGCCCATGGCGACTGCCATGGCAATATCCGGTGATACACTTATAGAAATTGGTAGTGATATTGATATGGAAGCATTTATAGGGCCCAATACACAGCTAATGGATATGGAAGGTGCATTCATTACTCCAGGGTTTATAGATAGTCATGTCCATTTAATGATGGGAGGCAATGCATTACTTAGCGTGGAATTACGAGATGCCGATACCCCGGAAGAGTTTATCAAACGTATTACAGAATACGCCGCTGCTTTGAAACCTGGCGCCTGGGTTTTGGAGGGAAATTGGGACCATACCCTATGGGGCGGAGCGCTGCCCAAAAAGGAATGGATTGATGAGTTTACCAAGCAAAACCCTGTAGCCCTGTACCGATTGGACGGACACATGATTTTAGCAAATTCCTTGGCATTGGAGCTCGCAGGAATCGATAAAAATACGCCAGAAATAGTCGGAGGTGAAATCGTTAGACATACTGATGGCACACCAACAGGAATATTAAAGGATAACGCCATGAACGTTGTCTTTGAAAAAATAACCCCCATGACCCTGGTACAAAAAGAGAACGCCCTAGGGGAAGCTATGGACTACCTACTTTCCAACGGAGTTACCTCCGTTCATGATGTAGACAGTTTGGGCACGTATGCCGTAGCCAAAAAAATAAAGAAAGAAGGAAAATTAGCGATTCGTATTTACGCTATCAATCCCTTAAACCATTGGAATAAAAGGTATGAAGGGAGTTTGCAAAGTGATTTTTATTTAAAGACCGGGGGCCTAAAAGGTTTTGTGGATGGTTCCTTAGGCTCCCATACGGCGGCCTTTAGGACTCCTTACACGGACAAACCAACCGACAGTGGTTTTTTTATCAATTCAGAAGAAAAGTTGTACGAATGGATTAAGACGGCGGACAAGGAGAATCTACAGGTTTTGGTGCATGCCATAGGCGATAGGGCGATACACTCCATATTAGATATTTTTGAAAAAGTAAGCGAGGAGGAAGGGATTAAGGATCGCCGCTTTCGGATAGAGCATGTACAGCATATTGAGCCCAAGGATATACCTAGACTTTCCCATTTAAACATTATTGCCAGCATGCAACCTTATCATGCCATTGACGATGGCCGGTGGGCAGAGGAATTAATAGGTCCCGAACGTGTTAAAACCACCTATGCCTTTAAGGACTTGTTGGATGCAAAAACGGTCCTTACATTTGGTAGTGATTGGCCCGTTGCCCCGGCCACACCTCTAGAAGGAATCTATGCTGCCGTTACACGACGTACGCTTGATGATAAAAATCCAGAGGGATGGGTACCCGTACAAAAAATTACAGCCGAGGAAGCATTACTCGCCTATACCAAGAATGGTGCCTTCGCATCCTTTGAAGAAGATTTAAAGGGAACGCTAGAGCCCGGCAAGCTGGCCGATTTTGTAGTTCTTGATAAGAACATCCTTAATGTGATGCCAAACCAAATAAAGAATATTAGAGTATTGCAGACTTTTGTAGGTGGCAAAAAAGTTTTTGAGACTACATCCGATTAGGGCCCGTTAACACTAAACGAAAATCACGGATTTTTTGATGATTTTTTCGGGTTTTTAGGCGGTTTTAGCCAAACATAGTGAGCTACGTTGGCAAAAAACAACGAAGAAATACGAAAAAAGGGCTAAAAAGCCACTTTTGGGCTTAGTGTTAACAGGCCCTAGTTTAACTTAATCTTTTGGTTTAATTTTTGTGCTATACCTATCATGAAAAAATTACAATTTCTAATTCTTCTATTCGTGGTGAATATTGGTCTCGGACAATATTCCATTTCCGGAAATTTGACGCCAGCAAAGGATTTTAAATGGCTAATTGCCTATGAATTAACGCCAACAGGTCAAAACTATATCGCGGACACCGAGGTCAGTGAAGGGTATTTTAATTTAAAACTACCGGTTACTGCGCAGCCGGGAGTGTATCGGTTGGTTTACGCAATTCCACAAGATAAGTTCTACATCGATGTTATTTACACTAAGAATGAGGATATAGAATTCAATTTTAATTTAGAACAAGGCCTCAATTTTATCAAGTCCGAAGAGAATTTGTTGTATACAAAATACTTAGAGGAAATAGGTAATGCGCAAGATGAATTATTGAATTTCTATTCTGCCGGAAAAACCTCGCAGAGTGAATTCGAAGAGATTACTGAAAATTTAAAGGAAATACAGGAAAGATATGAGCTTATTGCTCCAGAGTCTATAGCACATCAATTGATAATCGCAAACAGGACCTATGTTCCTGATACCCGGGAGTCCTTGGAAACTTTTCTTCAAAATAAAAAATCGGCTTACTTTGAACATTTGGATGTAAGCAATCGCATCTTACAGAGTTCGGGTTTCCTAAGGGATAAAATAACGAACTATGTTTTTTCTGCCCTTTCACCTAAAATTTCCACACCATTAGAAATGGAAACGGCAATCAAAGAAAATATAGGGGTAGTACACCAAAAAATTTCAGGCACATCTAAAATTTATCAATTGGCCCTTTTTCAAGGACTCTGGAATCTAGCACATGTCAATACCCTTTATACCGTGGCAGATTTTATCTATGCTTCCTATCTGAAAGGCTTGGCCCTGGATAATGATAAGCAAACATTAATCGATGAAATAGAAGGAATATCCAGATTACGGTTGGGAAATAAATCGCCTGAAATCACGTGGGAAAAAAATGGAAACACCTATTCTTTGTCGGATTTGAATGCAGCGGAAAACTACGTACTCATATTCTGGAGCAGCACCTGTTCCCATTGTTTAAAGGAAGTTCCGCTACTTCATAAAGAGCTAAAAAATTATCCTAACGTAACCGTTTTAGCCATTGGTTTAGAGGACGATGAAATAAATTGGAAAAAAGAGGCGGCCAACTTACCGAACTTTGAACATGTCCTTGCCCTTGAGAAATGGGAAAGTGATTATGCCAAACTTTTTGCCATAGACAAAACACCTACCTATTTTATTTTGGACTCTGAAAAAAGGTTCATTTCCAAACCGGAGAGTGATAAAGAACTCATAGAATTTCTTAGAAGCCAATAAGACTTTACAGTGTTTTGAGGTCTTTAATGGTTTTGAAGGCAATATCTACCTGATCATCGTTGACCAAAATGGTAAATTCGTTGGTCGTGGAAATGACCTCGTAAAGCACAATACCCTCCCAAGCCAGTCTTTGAAAAATAAAATAATAGATTCCAGGGACCGATACATTTTCTGCCGGCAGTTTAACGGTGATTGAAGAAAGCTCTTCCGCTTTTTGGGTACACTTTTCGTCCTTGAACAATTCCTCGACAGTTTTGTCCATCATATTGCTGATGACAATATTAATTTCGTTAACGCCACGGGAAGAGGTATAGAACACATCTTGGTTACTATTGATTTCTTCTAAAAGCTTAGCTTGTTTTACCAAAATATCATCTGAAGCTAAAAAGGTATAATCTGTGAGCGATGACCTAACGGTAATTTCCCCAATATTTTTGAGGACCTTGATAATCTTATGGGTAGCCCTGAATTCCAAATCGTCCGAAAGTCGTTTCAAGGCCATAACTATGGCCCCATTTCGGATATCCTTTCCCAGCTCCTCCTCAATTTCCGGTTTTACAATTCTAGATAATGAGGTTAGGTTGATGATGCCTTGGGCCAGGGCACTTTGCAAAAAGGGTTTTTTCCTTATATACTGCTCTACAATGGATGAGATTGTTTTCATGATCGATATATTATTTTCAAATATAACAACATGTTATAAATAAAACAAATTGTCCTAAAAATTTAATCTATTACCCCAGTAGGATAATTAAAAATGATAGAAAGCATTTTCTAAGTGTTCCAGTTCAAACCGCTTCTTATTTTTAAGGATAGTGATGATGTCAAACCTTACCTCAACGTCCAAGTTTGCTTCCGTCACATAATGGTCGGCCGCCGCAACCAATAATTTTATTTTCTTGGGGGTAATGGTATCGGCGATATTCTCAATGAAATCTGAGCTCCGCGAACGCACTTCCACCACGGCCAATATATTCTCTTTCTGGGCAAGAATATCAACTTCGGCCTTTAAGTACCTATAGTTCCTGTAGACAATTGTATAGCCCTTTTTTAAGAGGAAATCCACAGCAATTTGCTCACCTTCCTTACCAAATTCATTATGTTTGCCCATAAAATTAGCCCAATATTGTGCAGTTCATCGAAAATATGGGCAACTGAACGGCCTTTTAGAAATTTGCCCTTACTTTCGAGTGTCAGTTGACGAAAGTACTTGGATTAGTATACTAAGACAAATTTCGTTGCGTTAAATAGAAGCCCCAACTCTATGAACGTAATTTACTAACGCCTTTTGAGACTATGGAATATTTCATTAATTGTAATACTTCTACTCTTGCGCCTTATAATGCTCCATTAGATCAGCTTAGAGCTTCGCATTTGTACAGAAGATTAGGATTTAGTGCATCCGTTGACACCATTAATCAGGCAGTTGGCCAGAATGCAGGTACGCTTGTCGACTCTTTAGTAGATCAAGCAATCAATATGCCTCCGTTAGCAGCTCCCACTTGGGCAGACTGGACCAATGCCAACTACCCGGCAGACGATGATGCAGCCAGACAACTACGTAATCAACAGCGATCGGAGTTCCGGTTGGATTACGCCAACGGGATGCTTGACAACAACCTCCGAGATCGCTTAAGCTTCTTTTGGAGCAACCATTTTGTTACGGAACTGGATGTTTATGACTGTAACTCTTTCTTGTACTACTATATTAACTGTCTACAACGAAACGCCGTTGGCAATTTCAGGGATTTTACCAGCGAAATTGGTTTAACCAGTGCAATGCTCTACTATTTGGACGGTGTATTCAATAATGGTAACAATCCAAATGAAAATTATGCTAGAGAGCTTTATGAGCTTTTTACACTCGGTGAAGGAAATGGTTATACGGAAGAGGATGTGATTGAAACCGCACGAGCGCTCTCAGGTTACGTGGAACGTGGCGAAGTAGGTTGTACACAAGTGACCTTTAGGGCAGACAGACACGATGCCGGAGCAAAGACCATTCTTGGTCAAACAGGAAACTGGGGCTATGATGATGTCATTACTATTTTGTTTCAACAGCGACCAAATGAAATCGCAGAATTTATCTGCAGGAAATTATACGAGTTTTTCGTTCATCCAGACTCTAGGGACGAAGCCAATAATGCGCAGGTTATAATAGACGGTATGGCAGCTACTTTTTTAGCCAATGACTTTGAAATAGCCCCTGTTTTAAGGCAATTGTTCAAGAGTGAACACTTTTTTGATGACGAAGCCATTGGTGTCATCATCAAAAGCCCCGTAGATTTTTATTTCAACACATTAAAAGAAACCAGTTTTACCTATACGGATACTACTGTAAGCGAAATGCTCAACTACAGTAGACTGTTGAGCCAAGAAGTCTTTGATCCTGTTGACGTTGCCGGTTGGCAAAGGGATAGAACTTGGATCAATACAAACTTCATTATTGGTCGTTGGTTAACTATTGAAAGTATGTTGGAAGCATTTTATCAGGCGGATAATGAACAGTTCAGGTCTTTGGGACTGTCTATATCCGGAAATGCCGGATTAACCAGCAACAATCCTGATGAAATTTCTAGACTAATTATCGATTTTATCCTGCCCAAAGGTCTTTTGGACGATGGGGAGTATCAAAAAGCCTATGACATCTTTAGAAGTGATGTAGAGGATGTATACTACGAGGGAGGAAATCAAGAATCATGGACCTTGGCCACATGGCCGTCGGCTCCCTTCCAAGTCTACCTATCACTTCAATATTTGGTAAGACAACCTGAATTTCAACTAAAATAACACCTACGATTATGTGCGATATAAATCACAATTCTCCTCATAAGGGCCTGCAACACGATGGCCACGACCATGAACATCAATATTGGAGCCGCCGTTCCTTTTTACAGGCATTGGGTATAGCAGGTTCTGGCTCCATGATGTTGGGTGCCAATATGCTTACGGCCTCTGCCCCATCCCCATTATCCGCGGGTATTGCGGCAGCTGAAACTGATAATATTTTGATATTGATACGCTTATCCGGAGGTAACGATGGGTTAAGTACGGTCATTCCTATTGAGCAATACGATAGTTATGCCAATGCACGACCTAATATTTACATTCCGGAAAGTAAAGTTTTGAAACTTACGGATGAATTTGGAGTTCCTTCCTATATGAGTGCCCTGGAACCCATGTGGGGCGATGGCCAATTCAAGGCTGTTCACGGTGTTGGATATGAAGGTCAGAGTCTATCCCACTTTACTGGGTCCGACATCTTTGCGAACACCGATTTGACTACCACCGGTTTTAGTGGTCTAAATACAGGATGGATGGGCAGGTATTTTGAAAACATCTATCCCGATTACTTAGTGAATCCGCCAGCGGCACCAGCAGCTATTCAAATTGGTCAATTTGGTAATTTGGTATTTCAAGGAGAGGAAACCAATTATGCATTTGTTACCTCGAATATTAATCAATTGGAAGAGATTGCCCAATCTGGAGTTGTATACGGTTTGGACGATTCCCTTTTCAACGATTGTATGTACGGCGACCAATTAAAATTCTTGAGAGGCGTTGCCAATACAACATATGAGTATTCCGGTTTAATCAATGAAGCTTACGAACGTGGTGATGCCTTAGGATGTGGTGTAGAATATCAAGATAACGGCTTTGCAAGACAATTATCGGTTATTTCCAAACTTATAAAAGGAAACTTAGGAACTAAAGTATATATGATTTCCATGGGTGGCTTTGATACGCATGGCAACCAACCTTTGGCCCATGAAAGATTAATGTCCAATCTTTCCATAGGCATCAACAGTTTTTATGAGGATTTGGCCTGTACACAACAGGACAATCAGGTGTTGAGCATGACCTTTTCCGAATTTGGAAGAAGGATCTTTGAAAACGGTTCCAATGGTACCGATCACGGTAAAGCGGCACCGACCCTATTCTTTGGGTCGGGACTGAACGGAAGTGCTTTTGTTGGAGACCATCCGACTTTAGACAATCCTGATGGTCGTGGAAACTTGGAATATACCATGGATTTTAGAGATTTGTACGCAACCGTCCTTGCGGAATGGTTGTGCGTAGATATACCCCTAGTGGAACAACATTTGTTGGACCACCCTTACGCCCCTGTAAATCTTGGATTTAACTGCAGTGGTGTTGACTTTCCAGATATTGTTTACAGTGATGGAGATGTCACCCCACCAACACCACCGGATGGCGAAGGGATGGATCCAGCGCCATTTGACCCAGATTTACTGAATGCTATAGTTCACAAACCGTTCTATCCTACGGATAGTACACCCTACATTTACTTGGAAATGCCGTTTACGGCCCAAGTGGACATCCAATTATATAATATCCTTGGACAAAATGTGGGAACCGTCTTTAACGAGATGATGCTAGAGGGCTCTACAGAAATAAATATACGAGAGCGCATGCCCAAGCACCTATCCACTGGTAAGTACATTTATCGTATAAGTGTACAGAATCAGAAAATGAGTAAGTCAGTTATGGTAGCTTAATCTGTTTCCCCACTATGCAACTTGGCCTTCGGCGGTATCCATAAGATATGCCGAAGGTTTTATTTTTTTAGGACTGCACGCATTTCTTAGGTATAAAAATCTTTATTTTTGTGGCCTAACTAGAATACATGTCTTCCAAAATAAAAATCCCCAACAGGTATACCATCACGGCTGCATTACCTTACACCAATGGCCCAATACATATAGGGCACTTGGCAGGAGTGTATGTCCCGGCCGATATCTACGCACGCTATCTTAGGTTGATAGGCAAGGATGTCGCTTTTGTATGTGGAAGCGATGAGCACGGCGTGGCCATCTCCATGAAGGCCAAGAAAGAGGGGATTTCACCCAAGGATGTCATTGATAAGTATCACGGTATCATCAAGAAGTCTTTTTTAGATTTCGGGATTACTTTCGATAATTATTCTAGAACGTCCGCACCCATACACCATAAGACCGCATCGGACTTTTTCGTAAAACTCTATGAACAGGGAGATTTTATTGAAGAAACCACCGCTCAATTATTTGACGAGGAAGCACAACAGTTCCTGGCAGACCGTTTTGTAATGGGTACCTGCCCAAAATGTGGAAATGAGGAAGCTTATGGCGACCAGTGCGAGAATTGTGGGTCGTCACTTAATGCAACCGACCTTATAAATCCAAAATCTACCATAACCGGAAGTATCCCAACCACAAAAGAGACCGAACATTGGTTCTTGCCCTTAAATCGTTATGAGAATTTTCTAAGGAAATGGATATTAGAAGGACACAAAAGCGATTGGAAACCTAATGTTTACGGGCAATGTAAGTCTTGGATAGATGGCGGATTGGAACCAAGGGCGGTAACACGGGATTTGGATTGGGGTATTCCAGTACCTGTAAAGGGAGGTAAAGGAAAAGTACTGTACGTTTGGTTCGATGCCCCCATCGGTTATATTTCGTCTACAAAAGAGTGGGCCGAACGTGAAGGAAAAGATTGGGAACCCTACTGGAAATCTGAGGATACCAAACTGGTACATTTTATAGGCAAGGACAATATCGTTTTTCACTGTATTATTTTTCCGGTAATTTTAAAAGCACATGGAGATTTTATACTTCCAGAAAACGTACCCGCCAATGAATTTTTGAATTTGGAAGGCAACAAATTGTCCACTTCCAAAAACTGGGCGGTATGGCTGCATGAATATTTAGAGGAATTTCCGGATATGCAAGATGTACTTCGCTATACGTTGACCGCAAATGCTCCGGAAACCAAGGATAACGATTTTACTTGGAAGGACTTTCAAGCACGAAATAATAACGAGTTAGTGGCCATCTTCGGAAACTTCATCAATCGGGTAGTGGTTTTGACCCATAAATACTATGATGGGCGGGTACCACCCGCTGGGAATTTGTTGAAAGTGGATGTAGGTACGTTGGAGCAATTGCGAAAATACCCTGAAATCATTTCAAGTTCCATAGAAAGGTATCGCTTTCGGGAAGCAGGTCAGGAATTGATGAATCTTGCCCGTTTGGGAAATAAATATTTGGCCGATGAAGAGCCTTGGAAGGTCATTAAAGAAGATAAGGAACGGGTAAAGACCATCATGTTCGTTGCATTACAGATTGCAACAAGCTTAGCAGTTTTGAGCGAGCCCTTTTTACCCTTTACTTCTGAAAAATTAAAAAACATCCTCGCTGTTCGGTCGAGCGCAGTCGAGACCTCTTGGGGCGAAATTTCTTCTAAAGAAAGCCTGCTCCCATCCGGTCACCAAATCAACAAAGCCGAACTCCTTTTTAGGAAAATAGAAGACCAAGAAATACAAGCTCAACTTGACAAATTAGAAGCTACAAAGAAGTCTAACACTACGGCTTCACTAAGCACGGGTGAGAACGATAACAAAAAACTTATGCCACAAAAACATACGATTACCTTTGATGATTTTTCTAAACTGGATATGCGGGTCGGAACCATAGTTGCCGCTGAGAAAATGGCCAAGACCAAAAAATTATTGGTACTCAAGGTAGAGACAGGATTGGATACAAGAACCATAGTTTCGGGTATCGCCGAGAGCTTTAGCCCTGAGGAGGTAGTTGGGAAAAAAGTTACTGTCCTTGTCAATTTAACGCCCCGTGCCCTAAGAGGTGTGGAAAGCGAAGGCATGATTTTGATGACCGAGAACTCCAACGGAAAATTAGTCTTTGTCAATCCGGATGAGGAGGGTGTTGATGACGGGTTTACGATAAGTTAATATTAGAAAGACCCCAAAGGTTTTGAGAACCTTTGGGGTCTAAAATCACCCTATGCTCAAAATAGCTTTCCATCCCATTTACAAACATCCCCTACCGGAAGGTCATCGGTTTCCCATGCTGAAATATGAATTGCTGCCCAAGCAATTACTACATGAAGGCACTTGCGAACCACAAAATTTCTTCGAACCTGAACTACCTAACGACAAGTACATCGTTGCCGTCCATGATCCTGAGTATTATTACGATTTATTGAACATGAAGATTCCCCAAAAAAAAGCCCGTAAAGTAGGGTTCCCTTTGTCTGAAGTTTTGGTGGAGCGAGAACGTATCATTGCTGATGGCACCATGAAAGGCTGCGAATTCGCCCTTGAAAATGGAATCGCCATGAATATCGCTGGCGGAACTCATCATGCCTACACAAACCGTGGCGAAGCATTTTGTATGCTGAACGACCAGGCCATTGGCGCTCGATACCTTCAAGCGAAAGGTCTTGCAAAAAAGATATTAATAGTGGATTTGGACGTACATCAAGGAAACGGGACTGCGGAGATATTCCAAAACGACACCTCGGTCTTCACCTTCTCCATGCACGGAGCCGGAAACTACCCTTTCAAAAAAGAAAAATCCGATTTGGACATTCCCTTGGAAAAAGGAACTACCGATGCTACCTATTTATCCATCTTAAAAGAAACCCTTCCCAAGCTCATCGCCTCAGAAAAGCCTGATTTCATCTTCTACCTCTGTGGCGTGGACGTCATCGCCTCCGATAAATTAGGAACTTTGGGACTCAGCGTGGAAGGCTGCAAGCAACGCGATAGCTTTGTATTGGAGACCTGCCTTAATCTTCAGATACCGGTGCAATGTAGTATGGGCGGAGGGTATTCGCCCGATATAAAAGTGGTCGTGGACGCTCATGCCACTACGTTCCGAGTAGCCAATGAGGTTTATTTTTGATAATCCTCTCCAATGATTTTTAAAAAATGGGTTATTTTTTCTTTGAAACGAATCCGCTTTACATACAAGTAATAGTAATTTTACATCATGAAAAGATATCTCCTAATACCCCTTCTACTTCTTATAAGTTTCCGATCCACATTTGCCCAGGACAGTATTATTTTTAAAAATCCCGATACCCGATGGGAAATGTTCACCTATGATTTGGGTAATGTCTTCAAGGGTATTGGTTATTCTTATGCGCGACCGTTACACTGGCAAAAAAAGCACTGGACAACTTTTGGCTATGTCATGGGAGGTACAGGGTTGGCTTATTTGGTAGACACCCCGACGAGCGATTATTTTAGGGGAATTAAGGATGATGTTCCCAAAGCTATACGCGACTATGGGTTTGAGTATGGTAGTCCTTCAAATAATTATCTCATTACAGGAGCCGTTTATCTGACGGGGCTAGCCATCAAGAACGAAAAGTTGAGAAGGACCGGTGTACTTCTAATTTCCTCGGCCTCCTCTGCAGGACTATTACAACAAATCCTAAAATCTGCGGTGGGTAGAGCCCGGCCACTTAGCGGTAAAAATAAAGATACCTATAGACCTCTATGGGCTGGGGATAGGAAGTACCATTCTTTTCCCTCTGGTCATGCTATCCTGGCCATGACGAATGCCCATGCCATAGCAAAACAATTCAAGAGTGTATGGATAAAGACCGGGATATACACCTTAGGTTCCATTCCGGCAATTTCTAGACTATGGGAAGGTAAGCACTGGCTTTCCGATGTAGTCCTCGGTGTTGCCATCAGTATTTTCACCGTTGAATCCATAGACCGCTACCTGGACAGCAAGTACGATCAAAAGTATAACGACAATTCCAAAAAACTAAGTTGGAACCTCAACTTTGGACCGGGACAAGTAGGCCTAAACGTACGTTTCTAAGATTCCTTAGAAAATGAAATAGGTACTAAGAACCAAGGCGGAAATTAAAGCACCCGCAGCCCATGCATATTTCCAAGGGGTTGTATCTATAACCTCCGTAGTTTGGGGTATATAGATATCGGATTTTGGCTTTACGGCACCTACGATAAGCATGATTATGACATTGATTGCGAAAAGGATGCCCATGATATGTAGAAAATGGGGGTAGGCCTCCGCTTCTATGATCGCCAATTGAGCACTATCCGTAATACCGTTTGCCTCTGCCTCGGCAAGCGCGGAACCAATCATTTTTGGCCCTAAGTATAGCAAACTTACAAGATACATCAACACACCACCAATCAACACTATTTTTGCTCCTATTGCTGGAACTTTTTTGGTCAAAATCCCAATGGCCACCACGGCTAAAATTGGGACACTTAAGCTTCCCAAAGCTTGCTGGATATAAGAGAATAGACCATCTGGGGCATAGCGAATAAACGGTGCTATCGACATGGATACTATGGCCAATCCAAACCCGAAGAATTTTCCGGCCTTTACCGCTTTGTGCTCCGAGGCTCCGTGATTGAAGAATTTTTTGTAAAGATCAAATCCGAAAAGCGTAGCACTACTGTTCAGCAAACTGTTGAACGAGCTCAGCACAGCACCAAATAAAACGGCGGCAAAAAAGCCTAATAAGCTAGCTGGTAAAACACGTCGCACCAACTCCGGATAAGCAGCATCGGCATCGTTGAGCTCGCTTCCAAATAGGTGCCAGGCAATGATTCCCGGAAGCACAACGATAACCGGAATCAAAAACTTTACAAATGCCGCAAGCATCATTCCCTTTTGACCTTCGGCTAAACTTTTAGCACCAAATACACGCTGTAAAATGGCTTGGTTGGTTCCCCAATAGTACATTTGCGCAATCATCATTCCCGTAAAAACCGTACCAAAGGGAATGGAAGAAGTAACATCACCTGTTACATCGAATTTATCCTGATTTTCTGTCCAAAGGGTGCTAAGTCCGTCAACTAAACTCCCATCTCCCACTAAGGACAAGCCAAACATTGGGATAAGCAATCCGCCAATAAGTAGACCAATAGCATTTATCAAATCGGAAACGGCAACGGCTTTTAGCCCCCCAAAAATAGCGTACACGATGCCGATTGAGCCGATGCTCCAAACGCATATCCAATAAGAGGTGGTTTCCGAAATACCGAGCAGCTCAGGAAGTTCGAACATGGTAATAAACGCCTTTGATCCCGCATAAAGGATTGTGGGCAATAAAACAATTCCGAAAGCTATCAAAAACAAAACGGAGAGTATAGCTTTGGTATTTTCGTCAAAGCGTTCCTGTATAAATTCAGGAATGGTAGTAATACCCTTGTTCATGTATTTTGGGAGTAACCAAACTGCGGTAATCACCATAGAAATGGCCGCTAGGGTTTCCCAGGCCATGACCAAAATACCTTCTGAGAATGCCTGCCCGTTAAGTCCCACAATTTGTTCTGCGGAAAGGTTGGTCAACAGTAAGGATCCCGCGATCGTTATGGCCCCTAAACTTCTACCTCCAAGATAAAAACCATCTGCAGAACTCTCATCCGTTCCTTTTGTGGCGTACCATGCTACACCTGCAACCAAAAGTGTGAACCCAATGAAAGTGATTATCGAAAGCATAGATTATAATTTAAAGTTAGTTGGTGTGGTTATTTTTAATTGTTGATTTCTTTCAAAACTTTACATGGGTTCCCGGCCGCAACAACATTCTCGGGAATATCCTTGGTGACTACACTTCCTGATCCAATAACGCTATTGTTCCCTATGGTTACTCCCGGATTTATAATTGCGCCACCACCTATCCAAACATTATCCCCAATGCTTATGCTCTTGGCAAATTCCAGTCCCATATTCCGTTCTTTGAATTCGATTGGATGGGTTGCCGTGAACAATTTTACCGATGGGGCCATCATCACATTTTCCCCAATATACACAGGGGCGGCGTCTAATATAATACATCCAAAATTAGCATACGAATTTTCACCCCAATAAATATTGGAGCCATAATCACATATAAAAGGGTTTTCTATATAAAACTTTTGTCCTGTTTTACCCAGCAGTTCTTTAAAGAAGTGCTTGCGTTGTCGTTCTTTGTCTTCAGGTATTTCCGCAATTTTTCTTAAAAGTGAACGAGCATTCAATCTACCGGATACGAGCTCTTTATCCCTAGGGTTGTACAAAAGACCCTTAATCATCTTCTCTTTTTCCGTCATGACTATTATTTATTATTTGTTGGCTTTAAAACCCTATAGGCAGTAGTTAACAGCCCTAATCATACCTTGGACCAACTGCTTGCCCTAGAAATCGTATTTACCATATTCGATAGCTTTTTTTCGCATTGAAGACATTTGTTAAATGTATGAAGTAGCAATTAAACTTGAGGAATCCTTTCCATATTATTATGAAATAACTGAAGAACAGTTAATAACCCATACAATTAATTCAGACTAAAAAATCTTTCCTTACATTTAATCGAACACTTATATTATTACCCATGAAGTATTACAACACTCTTTTGCTATTATTTCTTTCATTTTCGGTGTTTTCACAAACATCGTCCATAAAAAATACTGCGCCACTATTTTATGACGATGGAAGAGAAGTAGGAATGTCCGAAGAAAGGTTGGCAAAAATTGACGCCATGCTGAATAAATCGGTCGTGGAAGGTAAATTACCCGGAATTGTAGCGCTAATTGCTCGAAACGGAAAAATCGTACTTCATAAAGCCTACGGAATGAGCGATAACCAAGTTGGAAAACCTTTGGAAAAAGATGCCATATTCAGAATAGCCTCTCAAACAAAAGCAATTACGGCTACCGCAGTAATGATTCTTTGGGAAGAAGGTAGGTTTAAACTGGACGACCCTATTTCAAAGTATTTACCAGAATTCAAGGAAGCTCAACTTTTGGATACCTTTAACGCAAGCGACTCGACCTACACTACGAAACCAGCAGAGAATCAGATTACAATTCGAGATTTAATTACACATACTTCGGGAATTGGTTACGGCGTCATAGACGGTGATGAACAATTCAAGAAAATATACGCCAAGGCTGGCATTACCGATTTATTTACAACAGAAAATATCACTATTGGGGAAAGTGTAGGAAAGCTTGCTAAACTACCCTTACATCATGAACCAGGAGAAAAATGGACCTACAGTGAGGGACTAGATGTTTTGGGCTATTTCATAGAAGTCATTTCGGGGATGCCTTTTGATGATTTTCTCAGAACTCGGATTTTTGAGCCTTTAGGGATGAACGATACTTGGTTCTATTTGCCCAAAGACAAAACAGAGCGATTGGTTAACGTACAGAAAAAAGAAAACGGAAAGTGGGTAAAATATCCTATCACCTTTTATGATACGGATTATCCCGTTAAGGGAGCCAAAACCTTCTTTTCAGGAGGGGCAGGTCTTTCCAGTACGGCAAAAGATTACGCAACTTTTTTACAGATGTATCTGAACATGGGGGAATTTAATGGCGTGCGTTTATTAAGCCGAACTACGGTAAACAGTATTATGGGCAACCAGATAGGAACCATTTGGGACGGCGGAAAAGATTACGGATTGGCATTTGCAATTATCAATGAAAAAGGTGAAGCTGCGGGAGGAGACGGAAGCATAGGCACCTTTGATTGGGGCGGTTATTTTAATACGCAATACTTTGCAGACCCGTCTGAAGAAATTATAGGGGTTTTAATGAAGCAAACCCAAGGCCCGGTAGATGACGCTACGGGATGGAAATTCAGACAAATGGTTTTTGCAGCGGTGGACGATTAAACCATTAAATTGCAACCCATACAACTGCCCCACTACAACAAACTTCCCCCAAAAAACATTAGCTAAACAATTTAAACCTAATTAAAAAGGAACCATGAAAAATCAATTTTTATCCACATTAGTCATGCTAGTAATGGTAGGTGCTACCGCTCAAAAATTAAAAGTACAGGAGGGAGATTTTGAAAATTTAAAAGGTATAGGCACCTATACTGTGGTGTTTGATTACACCGATGTGCAGATACCTAAATTTGAGAATGAAGAGGAATTTCTGAAGGATAAAATGGACAAAAGGGAGAAAAAAGAGGCAGGTGATGGGGAACGTTTTAAAAATGATTGGTTCAATGATCGCCCAGATCGATACCACCCCAAATTCATTGAGTCGTTCAATAAAAGATTTGATGGTGAGGTTAAGGTTACCGAGGATGACGCCGAATACACTATGAAAATCCACACTACCAAAATATATCCAGGTTACAACGTGGGTATCGTTAGGCATAATGCTGAAATCGACGCTACTTTTACCGTTTTCAAAACTGGAGACGAGGGCAACACATTATTTTCAGGAAGCTACAGAGATGTACAAGGAAGTGGCGCCATGGGTTATGACTACAACTCGGGATATAGAATTTCGGAATGTTACGCCAAACTTGCAAAAAATATTGCCGGAGTAATCAAGAAAAAAGTTTTAAAATAAACCGTAATCAGAAATGGTTTATAAACGCTGGCACTATGTGCTAGCGTTTTCTCTTTCCATATCGGTGATATGGGCAACCGTTCTAACCAGACGGTGGTGATTTTTTACAAACGGATTTGTCTTATCCCAGACATAACCCGCAAGTACGGCGCAAATCTGGGATTTTATTATGGGGTTTTCAGAATCGGTAAAGAAAATTTTTTGAAGATTACCCGTATACCACTCCTTTACATAGGTTGAAAAAACATTAACGCCATCAAGCATATATTTGGAATAGTCGGTTTCCCAATCTACCTGCTCACCCTTTAATTCTTTTGCTATCATTTTGGCAGCTAAGTGTGCTGACTCCGTCGCAAATGTAACACCAGAGGAAAAAACAGGATCTAAAAATTCTGCACTATTGCCCGTAAGGACATATCCATCACCATATAATTTAGTAACAGATTTGGCAATGTTCTTTATCATTTTAGGTTCAAATTTATAAGGCACTCCATCGAACCTATCCAAATAGTGGTTGGAAAGCTTCATCATTTGTTGAAGCTTTTCGGTATTGCTACCCTCAAAGGATTCCAAATAATCCGTTGGTCCCACGTAACCTATGCTCGTATCTCCGTTTGAAAAAGGAATTACCCATAGCCAAGTCTCCAAGCTTACAATATCAAACGTAATGCGATGTCCTTCCCAACCATCCGGTCTTCTAACATCCTTTACGTGGGTAAATATTGAGCAATGCTTGGGAATCTCGGAAGGTTTGTCCAAACCTAACAATCTAGGTAAGACCCGTCCAAAACCACTGGAATCTATGATATATTTTGCTTCAATTTGAGATGGGTTTCCGTCTGCATCTAAAATAGTTGTTGTGGAGATACCATTCGAAAATTCTACGGCCGTAACTTCTTTTTCAAAAGCAATATCCACTCCCCTTTTCGTCAATTCATCGGTTAGGGTTTTGTCAAATTCCGCCCGTGGAACTTGCCAGGTCCAATCCCAGCCTTTGGTATGTTTTTTACTGAAATCAAATTCGCAGACCTTTGAACCTTTCATAAATCTGGCCCCGGTCTTTACCTCAAAACCTTTAGCTTTAAGACAATCCATAAGACCAACGGCCTCAAAATGGTCCATGCAGCGGGGTATTAGGCTCTCCCCAATGACAAACCGAGGAAACTTATTTTTCTCAACGACCTTTACGGATAGTCCGTTATTATGCAGATACGAAGCTGCCACAGCGCCCGATGGTCCCGCCCCAATTATCAACACGTCTACATTTTCCTTTGTCATGACCGTATTTCCAATAATTTCACTATCCTAATTCGCCAAAAATTTTAATTTTGCGCATCAAGTTGCTTATTTTTACGTACTAAGGTATTATTAATACCGGACAGAATCAACCATACATGCCAGAAATTAAGGGGAAGTTAGGAATATCGGATTTTTACGATGTAATTTTTGATGAAAAGTCCATAACGCTTACTGATGAGCTATTGGACACCGTTCAAAAAAGCTTTGATTTTCTAAAGGAATTTTCTAAAAACAAAGTGATTTACGGGGTCAATACAGGGTTCGGACCCATGGCCCAATATAAAATTAAGGATTCCGAAACCTTACAACTACAGTATAACCTCATTCGAAGCCATGCCTCTGGAACAGGCAATCCCATTACTTCAAAATACGTGAAGGCCGCTATGCTAGCACGTCTAAACACTTTGAGTTTGGGCAACTCAGGGGTTCATGTCTCGGTGATTACCGTTATGGCGGAGCTTATCAACAAAGACATTATACCCTTAATCTATGAACATGGCGGCGTTGGTGCAAGCGGGGATTTGGTACAATTGGCCCATTTGGCCTTAGTGCTGATAGGAGAAGGGGAAGTATTCTATAAGGGTGACCGAAGACCTACCCGAGAAGTATTTGAACTGGAAGGAATACGACCTATTAAAGTGGTGCTTCGTGAAGGATTGGGACTTATAAACGGCACCTCCGTAATGACAGGAATCGGTATCGTAAACACTATTTATACGAGACGATTGCTGGAATGGGTCATTTCTTGTTCCTCTGCCATAAACGAGATTGTTGAGGCTTATGACGATCATTTGTCCTACGACCTCAACCAGACCAAAAAACACCTTGGTCAACGAGAGATCGCAAGATCCATGCGAAGTCATCTAGAGGATAGTTCGCTCACCCGAAAACGGGAACATCATCTTTATACGGATAACAACGGAGTTTCAGTATTCGAAGAAAAAGTGCAAGAGTATTACTCCATCCGTTGTGTCCCGCAAATTTTAGGGCCTATTCTGGATACCCTAAACGAAGTAGAACGCATTCTTATAGAGGAGGTGAATTCCGCCAATGACAACCCCATTGTGAACGTTGAGAAACAACATGTATACCATGGCGGTAATTTTCATGGGGACTATGTTTCACTGGAGATGGACAAACTCAAGATAGTTGTTACTAAAATGAGCATGCTGGCGGAACGTCAATTAAACTATTTATTGAATTCCAAATTGAACGATATCTTGCCTCCATTCGTTAATTTAGGTACATTAGGGTTAAATTTTGGCATGCAAGGTGTACAGTTCACGGCAACTTCCACCACTGCGGAGAATCAGATGCTGTCCAATCCCATGTACGTTCATAGCATCCCTAATAACAATGACAATCAGGATATCGTTAGTATGGGTACCAACGCTGCCCTAATCACTAAGAAAGTTATAGAGAATGCCTTTGAAGTTGTTGCCATAGAAATGATTACGGTAGTGCAGGCGATTGAATATTTAGGAGTTAAGGATAAGGTTTCTTCTAAGACCAAAAAAATGTACGATGCCGTTCGTAACATAGTCCCCCCATTTAAAGAAGACGAGGTCATGTACCCGTATGTGAATGAAGTAAAGAACTATATTATTAATCATCAAAACAAAAAATCATGAGAACACTTTTTACACTTATTTTAAGCATTTGTTTCACTTTTTCCTTTGCTCAAGAATTGGCATTGGTAAGGGAAGACGGCCTGTTTGGCTACATCAACACTTCTGGTGAATACGCTATCCAACCTCAATTTGAAAAAGCCAAAAGTTTTTCTGAAGGTTTAGCGGCCGTGGAGAAAGAAAAGACATGGGGATTTATAAACACCTCCGGGGAGTGGGAACTGGAACCGGAATATGACAAGGTAAAATACTTTAATTCGGGGTATGCGCTCGTTCTAAAGGATGACCAATGGCGTTACATAGATGCATCCGGAAAAGAATTGGAAGCACCCGTGAGTGACAAATACTATGATTTTGAGGAGGGTGTCGCCTTAATCCGTCAGAATGATAAAATCGGACTTATTGATACATCAGGTAAAACTGTTTTAGAACCTTCTTTTGATGAGATAAAGGAATTTAGGGAAGGTCATGCCAAGGTAAGAAAGGGAGAGCTCTGGGGTATGATAAACACTAAAGGAGAAACTGTTATCCCTGCAGAATATGAAGAAATAGGAAACACGTATAGTGACTCGGGAGTTTATGGTAAAAAAGGTGACGATTTTGGAATTATCCACAATGGAACTTTTAATGTAATAGAAGGTGCGGATAAAGTCTGGAATTTTCATGGAGATTCCGGCCTTACCTATGCCAGAAAAGATAAAAAAACAGGCTTCGTAAACTCTCAAGGCGAATGGGTCATTGCTCCAGATTTTGATAAGGTAAGGGCATTCTCCAATGGTTTGGCACCTGTGGCCAAAGGTAAAATGTGGGGTTATATTAATACCAAAGGTGAAACGGTAATTGATTTTCAATATAGGGATGCTGAAGTCTTTTCCGAAAACGGGTTGGCCCCGGTAAAAGAAAAAGACTGGGGATTTATTGATACTTCTGGAAATTTAATCATTCCAATGGATTACGATATCACAGCTGGTCTAGCTTTTCTTTCGGGAAATAACGACAAAGGTTTCTTAGGGGAATTTGCTCGTTTGAAATCAAAAAAAGGTTGGGGGTTTTTCAATACAAAAGGAGAACTTTTAGGGAACAAATGGTACCAAAATGCGGAACCGTTCGTTAAGAACTAACTACTACCTGTGGCAGGAAAAAAATGAAAGAGGAAAAAATTAAATATGCATTGGTTACTGGTGGTTCCAGAGGTATTGGACGTGCAATATGCATCGCCCTCGCCAATGATTTGGATTACCGCTTATTGATTAATTACAACTCTAGCGAAGATCCAGCTAAGGAAACACTTAAATTGGTAAGTGAAGCCGGTGGACAAGGCGAACTTCTTCAGTTTGACGTCACCGATAGCGAAGCCGTTAAGTCCACTTTGGATAACTGGCTTACATCGAACAAAAATGCGATTATAGAAGTGGTTATAAACAACGCAGGGATCAAAAAAGATGGCCTGTTCATGTGGATGCCAAAAGAGGATTGGTCTTCCGTAATCAACACAAGCTTAAACGGATTTTTCAACGTTACCAATGCACTCATCCAAAAATTACTAACGAACAGGTACGGCCGAATTATTAATATAGTCTCGGTTTCCGGATTAAAAGGAACTCCTGGTCAGACCAATTATTCTGCCGCAAAAAGTGCCGTTATCGGTGCTACAAAAGCTCTTGCACAAGAGGTGGCACAAAGGAACGTAACGGTGAATGCCATTGCCCCAGGATTTGTAGACACCGATATGACCAGCGAACTTGACGAAAGTGAACTTAAAAAAATGATACCCTTGAACAGGTTTGGAAAACCGGAAGAAGTGGCCGATTTAGTTTCGTTTATTGCATCAAGAAAATCTTCTTATATTACTGGGGAGGTCATTAATATTAACGGAGGAATCTATTCTTAACCTAATCGCAGACCAATGAGGAAAGTCGTAATTACGGGTATGGGAATTTATTCTTGTATTGGTAAAAATCTACAGGAAGTAAAAGATTCGCTGTATAATGGAAAATCTGGAATTATCTATGATCCGGTACGAGCCGAATTCGGATATAGATCGGCCTTAACTGGTTTTGTCGAAGACCCAGATCTAAAGTCCTACTTATCCAGAAGACAACGCATAAGCATGGGAGAGGAAAGCAGGTACGCCTACATGGCTACCATCGAAGCGATGCAAAATGCAAAAATGGATGAAGATTTTTTTGGTCAGCATGAAGTAGGCATCATTTACGGGAACGACAGTACCGCATTGTCCGTAATCGAGTCCATTGATACTATCCGAGAAAAAAAGGATACCACTTTGGTAGGTTCAGGTGCCATATTCAAGGCCATGAACTCCTCTGTTACCATGAACCTCTCTACTATTTTTAAGTTGACGGGTATTAATTTTACCTTGAGTGCAGCTTGTGCCAGTGGTTCACATTCCATAGGAATAGCCTACCATTTGATAAAAAGTGGTCTTCAGGATTGCATCATAACCGGTGGCGCACAAGAAATAAACCATTTGGCGATGGCAAGTTTTGACGGGCTTGGCGTTTTTGCCATGAGGCAGCATGAGCCTACAAAAGCCTCCCGACCATTTGACAAAGAAAGAGACGGCCTTATACCTAGCGGTGGCGCCGCAACCGTAATATTAGAAAGCTACGAATCTGCCTTAAAACGTGGCGCACCTATTTTAGCGGAAGTAGTGGGATACGGATTTTCTTCCAATGGCGCACACATCTCTACCCCTAATGTTGAGGGTCCGTCGCGAGCAATGAGCAAGGCATTGTTAGACGCGAGCTTGGAAGCTTCGGCCATAGATTATGTAAACGCACATGCCACTTCCACCCCTGTTGGAGATGCCAACGAGGCCAAAGCAATTTTCAATATTTTCGGAAAAAGCAATCCGTTGGTCAGTTCTACAAAATCCATGACCGGTCATGAATGTTGGATGGCTGGCGCGAGCGAGGTAATTTATTCTGTATTGATGATGAAAAACAATTTTGTCGCCCCAAATATCAATCTGGAAAATCCCGACGAAGATTCTATAAAACTTAACATTGCCAGAGAAAGGGTAGATAAAAAAATTGATGTATTTTTGTCCAATTCATTCGGGTTTGGCGGTACGAACTCCGCCTTGATCGTAAAAAATTGCTAGCCAGAGATGATGACCAAGGAACTTATTGTTGAAAAAATAATCGCCTTCCTCATTGAGGATTTTGAGGTCGAAGAAGAAGTGTTGGAACCAGGGGCCAATTTAAAGGATACCATAGGTCTAGACAGTCTAGATTTTGTCGATTTGGTAGTAGCCGTAGAAAGTAATTTTGGCGTAAAACTTGTTGGTGAAGATTTTGTAAATGTGGTTACCTTGAACGATTTCTATAACCTCATTCAAAACAAATTGGACTAATCCAATCTTAGCACCTAGACTAAATGGCGACCGAGTGGGAAGGAAAATCTAAAGGAACGCTTTTAGGATACAAGCTCTACATCTTCTTTCTAAGTACGTTCGGTATAGGGACCGCCTATTTTGTGCTTCGGTTCGTAGTTACTTATTATTTTCTATTTTCCTTTCAAAGCTCCAAAGCCATCTATTATTATTTTAGGAAAAGGTTGAAATACTCCCAACTCAAAAGTGTTTTCAGCATCTATAGCAGTTACTACACATTAGGAAAGGTACTCACGGACAGGGTGGCGATTTCCACGAAATTCAAGGATAAATTCACCTACACCCACGATGGTATTGAACATATAGACCGTCTCTTAAAAAAGAACAAAGGTGGAATCTTAATAAGTGCCCACGTCGGAAATTTTGAAATCTCCCATTATTTCCTGCAGGACCGCTACTCAATTTCTAAAATATTTATGGTCACTACTCACGCGGAACATGCCAATATAAAGGAATATATGGATGGCATCGTTGCAGCATCCACCATGAAGTTCATAGTGGTCCAAGATGATATGTCGCACATCTTCGAAATACATAGTGCTCTCGATCAAGGTGGATTGGTCGTTTTCACCGGAGATCGTTATCTTCCGGGAGCAAAGAAATTAACTGAAAAGTTTGTCGGAGCCAACGCGGATTTTCCGCTTGGACCTTATTTATTGGCCTCCCGCTTAAATGTTCCGGTATTGTTCGTTTACGTATTGAAGGGAAATGGACGCAAATATAATCTCTATGCCAGACAGGCGGTAGCAAAGGCACGTGACCCCCAAGCATTGTTAAAGGAATATACCCAGAGCGTAGAATGGATATTGAAGAAATACCCCTTGCAATGGTTTAATTATTTTGACTTTTGGAAAGACGCCAATAAA
>CAJQMW010000310.1 GCA_905479535.1 uncultured Maribacter sp.
AATTTTGCGAACGCGTCCGCCAAAGCTTGGGAGGTTCTAGACAACGGCGGAACTCCCCTGGATGCCGTTGAGCAAGGTGTAATGGTTGAAGAGAATGACATTAATAACCAAACGGTTGGGAGGGGTGGCAGGCCGGACCGTGACGGTAATGTAACCTTGGATGCCAGTATTATGGATAAGGGCGGAAACTGTGGTGCCGTTCTGGCCATGCGGCATATCGCCAACCCTATCTCAGTAGCACGAAAAGTTATGGAAGATACGCCCCACGTAATGTTGGCAGGAGAAGGCGCCGAGCGGTTCGCTTATGAAAAAGGGTTTGAAAAAGTGAACCTACTCACTGAAAAATCAAAAGCGGAATGGTTGGAATGGAAAAAGACTTCCGAATATAAACCCATCATCAACATTGAAAATCATGACACCATTGGGATGTTGGCCATTGATGAAAATGGGGATATCGCGGGTGGATGCACCACAAGTGGCATGGCGTATAAAATGGCAGGTCGTGTTGGCGATTCCCCAATTATTGGCGCAGGGCTTTTCGTTGACAATGAAGTTGGCGGAGCTACGGCAACAGGAGTAGGGGAAGAAGTTGTCCGCACCGTGGGTAGTTTTCTAATCGTGGAACTGATGCGGCAGGGGAAATCACCCCAAGAGGCCTGCGAGGAGGGCGTAAAACGGATTATGGCGAAAAACGAAGGTCGGAACGACTTTCAAATCGGGTTTATAGCCATCAATAAAAATGGGGAAACGGGTGGATATTGCATTCAACCGGGGTTTACCTATAGAACCTATTCCAAGGAGGGGCATGTGAATAATCCTTCTGAGTCATTTCTTAAGACCTAAAGCACTTTTTGGCCTATATAAAATCGACTGAAAGAATGAAACAAAGAATAGCTCATATCGCCTTAGTTGTTAGAGATTATGATGAGGCAATTGAATTCTACACGCAAAGACTAAATTTTGAACTTCTAGAAGACACCATCTTAAATAAGGAGAAGAGATGGGTGGTGATTACTCCTCCGGGTGCCAAAGAATGCTCTTTGTTACTAGCGAAGGCCGCAAATAAAGAACAGGCTAATAGTATAGGAAATCAAAGTGGTGGCAGGGTGTTTTTATTTTTATTCACTGATGATTTTCAAAGGGATTATGATGAAATGGTCACTAAAAACATAAATTTTGTTAGACCACCCACTACTTATGATTATGGGCGGGTAGCCGTTTTTGAAGATCTCTACGGCAACCTTTGGGATTTGCTTGAACCGAATCATAATAATAAAGGCTGGATTAGAGAATGATAGCCCCTTTGAAGAGGGTTTGAGGGATGTCCCCTACAATTATTACAACTCTGTTAAAAGCATTGAAACCAACAGAAACTTCTTGCCGAAACTAAATAACACCCCTAAAGTCCCCTCGAGGGGACAATCCTTTTAATCAATCTTCGTACTTTTAAAAACTTTAGTAATTTAAACTTCGTACCTCTATTTTCGTATTTCTAACTTCCCATTATGGCCGATCAAAAAAGACTCTTTTTACTGGATGCCTATGCACTCATTTTCCGTGGCTATTATGCCCTAATCAAAAACCCAAGAATAAATTCCAAAGGAATGGATACCTCCGCCATCATGGGGTTTATGAATTCGCTCTTCGATGTCATCAAACGAGAAAAACCGGACCATTTGGCCGTATGTTTCGATAAGGGAGGTAGCACGGAAAGGACCGAAATGTTTCCGGAATACAAAGCGAACAGGGACGAGACCCCAGATGCCATCCGTATTGCCATTCCCTATATTCAAGATATTCTAAAGGCCATGCATATTCCATCTGTTGTTCTGGAGGGCTGGGAAGCGGACGATATTATAGGAACCTTGGCAAAACAGGCCGAAAAGGAAGATTACAAGGTTTTTATGGTCACTCCCGATAAAGATTTTGGTCAGTTGGTTTCGGAAAACATATTTATGTACCGTCCTGCCCGAATGGGTAACGGTATCGAAATTTGGGGCATTCCCGAGGTTCAGAAGCGTTTTGGTGTGGAACGCCCGGAGCAGGTAATCGATTACTTGGGAATGATGGGCGATGCCAGCGATAATATTCCGGGGCTTCCAGGGGTTGGTGACAAGACCGCTAAAAAATTCATCAAAGAATTCGATTCGATGGAAGGACTTTTCGCCAATACCGATAAGCTGAAGGGAAAGATGAAAGAGAAGGTGGAGGAAAATAAGGAATTGGGATTGCTCTCTAAAAAGTTGGCCACCATCTGCGTAGATTGTGATGTTACCTTCAATGCCAAGGATTACGAGCTTTCCGTTCCTGACAGCGAAAAGGTACAGGAACTTTTTGTGGAACTCGAATTTCGCAGGCTAAAGGACCAGTTCATAAAGATTTTTTCTGGAGAAATAGAAGAAACCCAAACCCAAGTATCAAGCACCGAAACAGCTAGGAAGCAATCCGCTTCCGCCGGTAGCGGTCAATTTTCCCTCTTTGGGGGAGATGGTACCACGCCAGCGACCATCAAAGACGTAAATAGCAGAAACACTATTGAAGACGTTCCGCACGTATACCAAAGTGTAGCCCCGGGGATGGCCATGAAACTGTTCTTGCAGAATTTGATGAAACAGACTTCTGTGTGCTTTGATACCGAGACCACGGGCCTAAACCCGTTAACCGCAGAATTGGTTGGAATTGCCTTTTCTTGGGAGCCCACCAAAGGATATTACATTCCTTTTCCCGAGGATAAAAACGATGCCCAAGAACTTATAGAGGAGTTGAGGCCATTCTTTGAATCCGGATCCATTGAAAAAATAGGTCAGAATTTAAAGTATGATGTTAAGGTGCTTCATAAGTACGGAATTCAGGTAAAGGGAAAATTCTTTGACACCATGTTGGCGCATTACCTCATAAATCCGGATATGCGGCATAATATGGACGTGCTCTCCGAAACCTACCTTAACTATACGCCCGTATCCATTACGGAACTCATTGGCAAGAAAGGCAAAAACCAATTGAGCATGCGTGACGTTCCTTTGGAGAAACAAACGGAATATGCCGTTGAGGATGCTGACATTACTTTTCAGTTGGCACAACATTTTAGACCGGAATTGGTAGCAGCGAAAACCGATGGACTTTTTAATGATATCGAAATTCCATTATTACATGTGCTAGCCGATATGGAACTAGAAGGCATCAACTTGGACGAGGAGTTCTTGAATTCCCTGTCGGAGGATTTGAACAATGATATCGCTGCACTTGAGGCAAAAATTTATGAGGATGCCGGAGAAGAATTCAATATTGGCTCCCCGAAACAGTTGGGGGAAATTCTCTTTGATAAAATGAAACTGGTAGACAAACCCAAGAAAACCAAAACAGGACAATATTCCACTGCGGAGGATGTCCTGTCCTATTTGGCCAAGGATCATAAAATCATTCAAAACGTTTTAGAATACAGGGGGCTCTCAAAACTTAAAAGCACTTATGTGGATGCACTTCCTGAACAAGT
>CAJQMW010000311.1 GCA_905479535.1 uncultured Maribacter sp.
CAATTGCACACCTATGGGAAATTTTTATTTTGAAAATGCCCAATCCTCCTTTAAGGACCGTTCAAGGGAACTTAAGTTGAACGACTATGGGGTAGGCCGTGGATCTGTAGTTTTTGATATGGACAATGACGGGGACATGGATTTACTGGTAGTAAATCAAAAGCCAATCCTAGACTACCCTATCCCATCTATGACTAGAATATTCCGCAATGACCTATCAAACGGCAACTGGCTTAAAGTAGCCTTAAAAGGAATAGAAGCGGAATCAAATGGTATTGGATCCAGGATTACGGTAGTCTTAAACGACAAAAAACTGATTCGCGAAATTGATGGGGGTGGCTCAAGTCATCTTTCCCAAAATTCCGTGATAGCACATTTTGGTCTGGGTAGTGCAACGGCCATAGATACATTACTTGTTGATTGGACTGGTGGAAATCAACAAATATTTACGCAAATAAATATAAATCAGCTTTTTAAAGTTACCGAAGTAAAACAAAAGACCAATTATAAAAGATTAATCCTTATCGGTATAGGTATATTTCTTCTCATCATCTCAATGACGTTCATATACAGAAAAAGAATAAAATAGCGCTCTAATTAAATCAAACGCAATTAGTTATTTTCCTACGGCTAAGAGGAGGCCAGATAGCTTTATTTTTGTGTGAAACACTCTCTTAATCAACAATCAGAATATTCATTTTACAAATTTTCCCATTTTAAAGATATTTAGAATTCATAAAACGGACATCCTCGAAATTAGTACTAAAAAAATGCAATAGATTTAAAATCCTTCGTCTTTAATAATGAATACAGCCTAAAAACCTTTAATGGTTTCTAAGAAACAACAGCGTAACAACCTAAACCACTTCTTTAAAAATGAATATCATTCTTTAAAGGGCTACGTACGCTCAAAAATTGAGCATACTACGGACAGTGATGCGGAGGATATCATTCAGGACGTAGCGTTAAAAATTTTCTCTAGACCTTCTGATGCCTTACCCATCAATAATATTGGGGGCTTTGTTTACAATGCTATCAAAAATAGAATTATCGATATCATGCGAACAAAAAAAGACAGCATACAGAGTGAAAAAAATATTGAGGAACTGTGGACAGAATTCACCGCCATGTTCTATGAAGAAACCCAAACAAAATATCCTGAACAACTTAAAGAAAGTCTAAAGGGTGCCATAACCAAATTAAAACCGGCATATCGCGATATCATAGTAGCCGTAGATTTTGAAGGGTACACCTATAGAGAAATCTCCGAGGAAACAGGTATTTCCCCAGGGACCTTAATGTCCAGAAGACATAGGGCCATATCATTATTATTAAAACATTTAGAAAAGAATATGTAAAAAATAAATTATGGAAAATAAAGATCAAATTGAAAGACATGTAGAGCAAAAAGTAAAGCATTTTGTTACCAAGGCAGTAAAAGTTCTGTTTTTTATAGTACTCGGTATTGCCATAGCTTTTTTAATAGGTTATATCGTTATGCGCCTATGGAATTGGCTGATGCCAGAACTATTTGGATTACCGATGGTGGGGTACTGGCAAGCCGTGGGTATTCTTATTCTGGCAAAAATCATCTTTGGTTTTGGTGGAGGTGATGGGCCAGGAAAAAGCACAAGATCAAAAAAGAAAGCATTTTCCGAAAAATGCGGCCCTGTAAGAAAAGACTTTTCCGAATGGAAACATTACGATGCCTTCTGGAAAGAGGAAGGTGAAGAAGCGTACCATAATTATATAGAAAGAATCAAAAAAGAGAACTAATGGCCTTTGATAAGAAAGATTTTAACAAACGAAAATACAACTATCGTTACAGGCCATTTTTTTGGAGTATTCATATAAAGCCCAGTGCTACAACCAATGTAGCTGAAAGTACAGGTAGCAGTACCTGCCTTTCCGAAGACGATTCTTAAACGATAACAAAATGTTAAATAATTGTGAAACCAAGGAAACTTTTAATGTTTTTAAAGTTTCCTACTGTACATTTGCCATCGATTATGAAGGAAAATATCTTAACGAAGGCGACAGAATTATTTTTGGAACAAGGTTTCAAAAGTGTGACCATGGATGATTTGGCCAATGAAATGGGTATTTCCAAAAAAACTATCTATGCTCATTTTGACAACAAGACCAAATTGGTGCAAGAATGTACGCTAGAACTTTTTCATTTTATACAAGGAGGGATTGATGATATCATCGCTCTTAAGAAAAACCCGATTGTAGAGCTTTACGAAATTAAAAAGTTCGTAATGATGCATTTGAAGGGAGAAAAATCCTCACCGGAATATCAGTTACAAAAATATTATCCAGAAACACACATGGCCCTTAAAACCAAACACTTTGAGATGATGCAGGAATGTGTTCTGGACAATGTAAGAAGGGGGGTCGACTTGGGAATATATAGGGAAAACCTCAATGTAGATTTCGTGTCCAGAATCTATTTTTCAGGTGTTACCAGTATTAAAGATCAAAAGCTCTTTCCCGTTAGCCTATTTCCAATTTCAGAACTTATGGATGTTTATTTGGAATACCATTTAAGAGGAATCGTAACGCCCAAAGGAAGAAAAATACTAAAAACTATCATCAACTCAAACCAAGAATAAATGCAATCTTTTAAATTCATACTTATAGCGATGTTGGTTAGTAGCTGGTCCTTTGGTCAGGAGCAAACCTATAGTTTCACGTTGCAGGAAGCTATCGACTTCGCATTAAAAAATAATTATAGTGCCATAAACGCGGATAGGGATGTTCTGGATGCCCAAAAACAAAAATGGGAAACTATTGCAACCGGTCTACCCCAAATCAGCGGAGCCGTTAGTTATCAGAACCTGTTGATCCAACAAGTGGTACAGTTACCCGGAGAGATTATTCCCGATGGCGAACCAGGAACTTTCGTTGAAGTGGTCTTTGGACAGCCTCAGCAGGTTAATGCCGCAGCGACTTTAAGGCAACAGCTTTTTGATGGCTCGTATATTGTGGGTGTGCAAGCAACAAAAGCTTTTTTGAGTTACAGCGCAAATAATAAGGAGAAAACAGAACAGGAGGTTAGAAAGGCGGTGGTTGAGGCTTATGGTAATGTATTATTGGCAGAAGAAAGTGTAGTAATTCTTGAAAAGAACAAAGCGACACTGGAAAAGAACCTTTTTGAAACCACCAAAATCTATGAAAACGGATTGGGTGATGAGGAGAGCGTTGATCAGTTACAGATTACACTTTCAGGTGTAGAAAATCAGCTAAAAAACGCCATTCGATTAAAGGATATTACGCATCAAATGCTCAATCTGATCATGGGAATTGCCTTGGATGCCCCTACGAAGTTGGAAGAAGATTTAGATAACCTTGCACAAAGACAGATAGACCTAAATCTTTTAGAAAGTGAACTGAACATAGAGAACAATGTAGACTACAAATTGATTACCAACCTGAACGAACAACGCTATTTTGAATGGAAACTGGCAAAGAGCAGGGCATTACCTACCCTTAATGCATTTGCTACGTACGGAGGTCTTTCTTTTGGAGAGGAGTTCTCTTTTTTTGATAATGGGCAGGAGTGGTTTGAATTTTCGACCATTGGCGTGGATTTGAACATTCCAATTTTCAGTTCTTTTAAGCGAAGTGCAAGTACACAGCGTGCAAAAATTGCCCTTGAGAAGGCAAAAACCCAATTGACCGAAACCCAAGAACAAATTCGTCTCCAATTGGAAAACGCTAAAAGCAATTATACCCTTGCCATTGAACAATATGACACTTCTAAGAATAATTTGAATCTTGCGGAACGCATAGAAAATAAAAATCAAATTAAGTATTTTGAAGGGATAGCCTCTAGTTTTGAACTCAGACAAGCACAAACACAGCTCTACACCGCGCAAAACGAATATTTACAATCCATGGTGGAGGTGATTAACAAGAAAACCGAATTGGAAATTATTCTTAATGAGTAAAAAAGTTTATGGTTTATAAGTAGATAAGTTTATAAATCATACTTAAACTAAAGAAATGAAAATATTCTCCTTTGAAAAATTAAACGTTTGGCAGAAAGCGAGGCAACTGGCTGTTTTGATATATAAAAGCACCAAGGCTTTTCCTGAAGATGAACGTTTTGGACTAATCAGTCAAATGAGGCGCTGTTCAGTTTCTATTTCATCCAATATTGCAGAGGGAACAGGCAGACACTCTCCGAAAGACAAAGCTCGCTTTACCGAAATTGCATTTGGTTCCGCTTTGGAATTATTGAACCAAGCAGTTTTAAGTAATGACCTTGAATTTCTATCGGATAACCTTTACCAGAAAATAAGGTCCGAATTAACAGAGATTACCGCAATGCTTGACGGACTATATAAATCACAGATAAACTCATAAACCAATACACATATCAACTTTTAAAATATTAAAGATGAAAAACATAATCTACCTATTCACTTTTACAGTACTCCTTTCCTCTTGTGGAAGTACTTCGGAACAGACCATTGGAGATTTAATCGCACAAGGAGATTTGGAAACGCTTAGGGCGAAAAAAAATGAAATATCCGAAAAGCAAAAAGCCATTAACTCAGACCTGAAACAACTGGATTCTGCAATTTCCGTCTTAAGTGGTGAAGGAAATCTTCCGTTAATAACCACAATAACCGCTCAAGCGGAAACCTTTAATCATTTTCTGGAATTACAAGGCGATGTTAAAACAAAACAGAACGTTCTTATCTATCCAGAAATGGCCGGAACATTGCAGCGTGTTTACGTTAAAGAAGGGGAAAGGGTTTCCAAAGGCCAGTTATTAGCTTCTATAGATGATGGCGGTATGGGTAGCCAATTGGCCCAATTAAAGACACAGGCCGCATTGGCTAAAACTACTTTTGAACGTCAAAAACGTCTTTGGGACCAAAAAATAGGTTCCGAGATACAGTTCCTGCAGGCCAAGTCAAATTATGAGACTACCGAGAGTGCGGTTAGGCAAGCACAAAGTCAATTGGGAAAATCGACTATCCGAGCACCTTTTTCAGGAATTATTGATAATGTTATTAAAGACCAAGGAACGGTCGTGGCTCCAGGTCCCGGTTCTGAGATTTTCAGGATTGTCAACCTTTCGGATATGTACATTGAAGTTGAAGTACCTGAGAATTATTTGAATAGTGTTCAAGAGGGTAAAGAGGCCATTGTATATTTTCCAGTTTTGGAGGATACGGTCACCTCCAAAATAAGACAAACAGGAAATTTCATCAACCCGGCAAATAGGGCGTTCACCGTTGAAGTTGCCGTACCTAATAAAAATGGCAACATTAAACCCAACCTTAGCGCTAAAGTGAGCCTTAATGATTACACCAGCGATGATGCCATTTTGGTCCCACAGAGTATTATTTCTGAAAATGCCGAGGGACAGCAATATTTATACGTGGCTAAAAATATATCAGATGATAAAGCCGTAGCCTCTAGACAAATCATAACCACAGGAAGAACCCAAGGTAATATGGTAGAAGTACTTTCCGGTGTTTCCGATGGTGATGTATTGATAAAAGAAGGGGCAAGAAGCGTTAAGGAAGGTCAAAATATAAAAATCCTAGACTAGACGGTAGACGGTAGACGGTAGACGGTAGACGGTAGACGAATCAATAAGTATATGCAAGAAATCAAATTTGCTTTTGAAGATTTGAAAGTTTATGAAAAGGCCCTGGATTTTGTGGATACAGCTTACTTACTGTCCAGAAATTTTCCAAAAACCGAGACCTATGGATTATCCTCTCAACTTACGCGTGCAGCAACTTCTATTGCTCTGAACATCGCAGAAGGTGCTGGTGATACTAATCCGCAATTCAATAGGTTTTTACAAATAGCCATAGATTCTGTAAAGGAATGTGTTGTTTGTGCAAGGATAGCTAGGCGACAAGAATTTATATCTGAAGAACAAGAAAATGATTCGAGGACTAGACTAGAAGAACTTTCAAAAATGATTACGGGACTTCAAAAATACTTAAGAACCAATAAGAATAACGTCAACAGATAACCACTAACGTCTAAAGACGACAAACTAAAGACTAACAACAAATGAGTAAACAGAAAAAAAACGCCGATAAAGAATTTGCTCTCTCTTCATGGGCCATAGACAATTCCTCCGTCATCTTCGTAATGATAGCCCTTCTCCTTTGGGTGGGTTATAGTGCCTACCAATCGATGCCGCGTGAAGATTACCCGGAGATCGTTGAGACCAAGGTGTATGTGAGTACGCCTTATCCAGGGAACACCGCCGAGGATATTGAACGCCTTATCACGGACCCACTTGAAGATCGCCTAAAAAATGTTAGTAACGTGGTTGAGACCACCTCAACTTCACAAGAGGATTATTCTGTCATCACTATAGAATTTGATGAGGACATTACCGTAGAACAGGCCAAACAGAAAGTAAAGGACGAGGTTGATAGCGAAAAGGCTAGTGAGGACTGGCCAACCTTTAACGGAGCCAAAGTAGAGCCTAATGTTTTTGACTTGAACCTTGCAGAATCTTTCCCCATAATGAACGTGAACTTTACGGGAGATTACCCTGTAGAAAAACTGAAGGATTTCGCAGAATATCTAGAAGAGGAAATTGAGAATCTTCCACAAATTAAAGAAGTAGATATCCGCGGGGCGCAAAAGAAAGAAGTGGAAGTAGCCGTGGACGTTTATAAAATGATGGCGGCGAAAGTTAGTTTCCAAGATGTAATCGGAGCTATTGCCAATGGAAACATGACCATGTCTGCCGGCAACCTTAAAACGAGCGAACAGCGCAGGACTATAAGGGTTTTGGGCGAAATTGAAGAGCCAAGGGAACTAAACGATTTTGTAGTCAAGTCGGAAAATGGTGCCGTTTACCTAAAGGATATTGCCAAAGTAACTTTTGATGAGGAGGATAAGACTACGTATGCGCGTGAATTCGGCGAGAGTGTGGTGATGTTGGATATTAAAAAGCGTTCCGGAAAGAATACCATTGAGGCTACGCAACAAATACGGGAAATCGTACAAAAAGCACAGGCCGAATACTATCCTGCCGATCTTAATATATCTATCGCGAACGATTCTTCGGAACGTACATTAAACCAAGTTGACGACCTGGTCAATAGCATCATTTTCGGAATCATTCTGGTAGTGACCGTTCTTATGTTCTTCTTAGGGTTCAGAAACGCGTTGTTCGTAGGTTTCGCCATACCCATGTCCATGTTCATCTCATTCTTTGTGCTCGACTCTTTGGGCTACGTGGTAGACGGAGTCAGTTTTACGCTGAATACCATGGTGCTTTTCGGGATGATTATGGGGCTGGGAATGTTGGTGGATAACGGTATCGTGGTTGTTGAAAACGTTTACCGCCTTATGAGCGAGGGTATGTCGCGAACGGAAGCCGCAAAAAAGGGAATCGGTGAAATCGCCTATCCCATCATTATTTCTACGGTTACCACGGTGGCGGCATTTGTCCCATTAGGACTGTGGCCGGGGATTTTTGGTCAGTTCATGATATATTTTCCAGTAACCCTGTCCGTTGTTTTGGGTTCATCACTATTCGTGGCCATATTCATGAATTCGATGCTGGTATCCCGATATATGGAAATCGGCGATAAAGAAATTAGCAAGAAAGGGCTCATCAGAACTACCGGCATACTTGGGGGACTCGGTATTCTTATTCTTTTGGTCGGTGGGCCTGTAAGAGGTCTAGGAACCGTACTCATTTTTACGGCCTTGCTATTTTGGGCCTATAAATACGGAATTAAGGGATGGGCAAAAAGCTTTCAAAATAACGTGATGCCCCGCTTTGAGAACTGGTACGAACGCAGAATAAAGCATTCCCTAAGGGGAGGAAACGTGTATTGGTATTTTGGGTCAACGGTTTTGCTTTTGGTAGTCACGTTCATGCTGTTCGGTTGGTCAATAGGCACTGGTCGTACAAAAATTGAATTCTTTCCTGAGAACAAGCCCAATGAAATTTATGTGTATATCGAATATCCAGAAGGTACATCCATCGAAAAAACAAATAAAATCACCAAGGATATTGAAAAACGTGTCTATGAGGTAGTCAACCGTGATAAATACAGAAGGGACGAGGATTATAATTATCTCGTCGAATCTGCAGTATCACAAGTAGGTGAAGGTGCAGGTAATCCCCAAACGGATGGTGGGTCTGCCTCAGAAATGCCACATAGGGGAAAGGTTACGGTATCTATGAGAGAGTACAAATACCGTAACGGATTGGATACCGAAGAACTCAGGGGAGCCGTTCAAGAACATGTGACGGGGATTTACCCCGGAGTTTCCATTTCTGTAGAAAAAAATGCGGACGGTCCACCTGCGGGTTATCCAGTGAACATAGAGCTGGAGGGCAAGGATTATGACCAATTAATAAGTACGGCCGAGGATATTCGAAATTATATCAACAGTAAGAGTATTGCTTTTATTGAGGAACTAAAAATCGATGTAAATAAAAGTAAACCTTCCATGCAAGTCGTCGTCGATCGCGAGAAAGCAGGGGAACTGGGTGTTGCCGTTGGCCAAGTGGGGAATCAGCTCAGGCGTTCTTTATTCGGTGAAAAAGCAGGGGTTTACAAGCTAGATGGGGACGACTACGATATCAACGTTCGCTTTAACAAGGACTTGCGTTTTGACCAAAATGCCCTTTTTAACCAGAACATCATTTTTAGGGACCAAGCCACCGGACAAATAAAGGAAATTCCCATATCCGCGGTTGCCAAACAACGGAACTCATCGGGTTTCAGCTCTATTAAGCATAGGGATGGCAATCGTGTGGTGACGGTTTACTCCGGTCTAAAGGCAGGGGGTAATCCCGCTCAGGTGGTAGATGAAATAAAGCGGGAAATGGAAAACTTTGATGGTATCCCAGATTCGGTAAAAGTAGATTTTACGGGGGAAATCGAAGAGCAGAACAAACAGATGCAGTTTTTAATCGGTGCTTTCTTTGGAGGACTCTTTTTAATCATGCTCATCTTAATATTCCAGTTTGGAAGTATTTCAAAGCCTTTGATTATCATGATCGCTATCTTTTTGAGCTTTATAGGGGTTTTCGGGGGATTAATGATTACCGGATGGTCTTTCGTTATCATGATGACCATGATGGGTATCATTTCGTTGGCGGGTATTGTGGTGAACAATGGGGTGGTACTCTTGGACTACACGCAAATTTTAATTGACCGTAAAAAAGTGAAGTTGGATTTAGAGGACAATGATTTATTGTCTCTTGAGGATGTTACAAAGGTCATTACGGAGGCGGGCAAGGCAAGGTTACGTCCCGTTATCCTTACGGCGATTACGACGGTCTTAGGTTTAATTCCCTTGGCTATTGGATTAAATATCGATTTCTTTTCCTTATTCTCAGAGTTTGACCCTAAGATTTATATGGGCGGGGACAACGTTATCTTTTGGGGTCCTTTGGCATGGACCGTGATTTTTGGTCTGATCGTGGCCACGTTCCTAACCTTAATAATTGTACCTGTTCTATTTAATATCGTTTACCGAATTAAAATAGCGGCACGAGGAACCAGGGACAAGGAAGAAAAAGCAACCGAAGAATTAAATCCCGCTGCATAGTTGTTAAGTTAGGTGATAAAAAAGCCCGAGTCCTTAAAGGACTCGGGCTTTTTTATTATAATTATTTACTATTACTTGTTCACCACTACAGGTTTTTTATTCTTGGTATCTGTAACGGCTGCAATTCTATTATTGTCAAAATCTACTTCTTTAACGCTATCGCCTTCCCAAAATAACCATTTCCCGGTTTTCATACCGTTGGTATAATTCCCCATGGCAATTTTTTCACCCTCTTTATCGAACATTTTCCATTGCCCCTCTAGCTTTTCGTTCAAAAAATATCCCTGTTGGGATATCTCTCCATTGGTATGAAAATAGGTGGCTTTAACCTTATCCCCTTCTTTTTCATACTTCGGTTCTATCTCTTGCGCATAAGCTCCAAAAGAAAAGGCCATGAACACCAAGATTAGCAATTTTTTCATCATCTATATGTTTAAAATTGATATTTATCTAACATTAACGTTACAAAGTTAAGATTATTTTACAATAATTCTATTATTACGTAACATTTAATTTACATTAAATTAACATTAAAGATCTATACAATTAATGTTCAGCACCTTACGTGATATACTTTAACATTCTTAAAAGCACTCTTTTACCTTTAAAACCTATCTCATATATACATCTTTAATGGATAAGACTTCTTAAATTTGCCCTTTATTCAAAGGAGTTATCATGTACAGAAGCCATTCCTGTGGGGAATTAAGAGAATCACATATTGATACTGCGGTTACCCTTTCCGGATGGGTAGCGAAGACCAGGGACAAGGGTTTTGTTGTATGGGTAGATTTACGTGACCGTTACGGTATTACCCAACTCGTATTTGATGCGGATAGGACTTCTGCAGCACTTTTAGAACAAGCAAGGAACTTGGGCAGAGAGTTCGTAATACAGGTTAAGGGAACGGTGATAGAACGTGCTTCTAAAAATGCCAATATTCCTACCGGGAACATAGAAGTATTAGTGGAAGATTTAAAGGTTTTAAACGAATCGAAAACACCCCCTTTTACAATTGAGAACGATACGGATGGTGGCGAAGACCTGCGTATGAAGTACCGCTATTTGGATATTCGTAGAAATCCGGTAAAGAACAACCTCATCTTCCGGAGCAAGGTAACCATGGAGGTTAGGAAATATCTTTCCGAACAAGGTTTTATAGAGGTGGAAACCCCATATCTGATAAAATCTACCCCCGAAGGTGCGCGGGACTTTGTAGTACCCAGTCGTATGAACGAAGGGCAGTTCTATGCACTTCCACAATCCCCACAGACTTTTAAGCAGTTGCTTATGGTGGGTGGTTTGGACAAATATTTTCAAATCGTAAAATGTTTTAGGGACGAGGACCTCCGTGCGGATAGACAACCCGAGTTTACCCAAATAGACTGTGAAATGGCTTTTGTGGAGCAAGAGGATATCCTGAATGCTTTTGAGGGCCTGACCAAACACCTGCTAAAGGAAATCAAAGGAATTGATAGCACTTCTTTTCCAAGAATGACCTATGATGAAGCCATGGCCAAATATGGTAACGATAAACCGGACATCCGTTTTGGAATGGATTTTTGCCCCCTAACCCCCAAAGGGGGAACCTTTGGCTTCAACGTATTTGATAATGCTGCGTTAGTCGTAGGAATTACGGTAGCAGGTTGTGCTTCTTACACCCGAAAGCAGATAGATGCCCTGACAGATTGGGTACGTCGTCCGCAAATTGGGGCAAACGGTTTAGTATGGATAAAATATACTGAGGACAAGACATTCTCGTCGTCTGTAAATAAATTTTTTGATGAGGCTTATCTAGCTCATTTCTCCAAGCAAATGAATGCTAAACCTGGCGACTTAATGTTGGTCATGGCCGGAGAGACCAATAAAGTACGGGCGCAATTAAGCGCCTTACGAATGGAACTGGCCTCAAGATTAGGCTTGCGTAACGCCAATGAATTCGCTCCTTTATGGGTAGTGGATTTCCCCTTGTTGGAGCTGGACGAAGAGACCGGACATTACCATGCCATGCACCACCCGTTTACCTCGCCAAAACCGGGACAATTGGAACTATTGGATTCTGACCCGGGAGCCGTGCGCGCCAATGCCTATGATTTGGTTTTGAACGGCAACGAAATTGGTGGAGGTTCCATCCGTATTCATAATAAAGAAACGCAGTCCATCATGTTCAAACATTTGGGTTTTACTCCTGAAGAAGCAAAAGCGCAATTCGGTTTTCTGATGGATGCTTTTCAGTACGGAGCACCGCCCCACGGCGGTATCGCCTTTGGTTTGGATCGTTTGGTCGCCATCCTTGGCGGACAGGAAACCATCCGCGATTTTATCGCTTTCCCTAAAAACAATAGTGGCCGTGATGTCATGATCGATGCCCCTGCCCCTATTGATAAGGAACAGCTAAAGGAATTGAATTTAAAGTTGGACCTCTAACTCAAAAACTAATCCCGCCTATTAGCGGGATTTTTTAATACTTTTAGTGTTGTAAACACACCTTAATGCCAACCCGACAACAAAAGCTCTTCACCAAATTTATAAAGTGGAGATATAAGAATATCTCCAACAAAACTTTTGTCCATATTATGGC
>CAJQMW010000312.1 GCA_905479535.1 uncultured Maribacter sp.
CCAATTTCAAAATTGATGGTTTCTAAATCGGTCTTTAATTTGTCCATCCTGGTTCTAAGACCGAGTACTTCATCTTCCAAATCTTCAACTTCCAAAGGTAATTCTCCACGTACATTACGTATCTCGTCCACCCTGGAGTCAATTAATTGCAGGTCATATAATGCTCTTAACTTCGCCTCTACAGATGAATCTTCTTTTTTTGCCATACTTAAAAATACTTGATAGGATTTGTTATACTTTCCGATAAATGGATTGCAAAATTAGGAATTTTTTCTGTAAGATAATCAACTAAAAGGTTTTTTGTAAACTGCTCAGTTTCAAAGTGTCCAATATCCGCAATGACCATCTGTTTTTCAGCTTCGTAAAATTGATGGTATTTAACATCTGCGGTTACAAAAACATCCGCTCCCGCTGCTTTGGCAGCGCCAATAGCAAAGGCTCCGCTACCTCCCAAAACGGCTATTTTTTTTACCGGTTTGCCTCTGAGTTCGGAATGCCGTACAACCTTCGCGTTCATTTGGGATTTTAATTGCTTCAAAAATGATTCCTCTGAAGCAGTTTCTACGAGCTCCCCTATCATTCCCATACCAATATAGTTATTGATGTTTTCCAGGGTCTGTATTTCGTAAGCGACTTCTTCATAAGGGTGATGCTTTACCAAGGCTTCAAGTACCCTGGTCTCTGCTGATTTCGTATAAACAACGGAAATCAAAGATTCCTCTTCGTAATGAACACTGCCTATGGCTCCTTTGGTTGGATTAGCGTTTTTTCCGGCTTTGTAACTTCCTGTACCGGTAGTTTCAAAACTGCAACTGCTATAATTTCCAATATTTCCCGCTCCGGCGGTGAACAAATGCTGTTTTAAGTTTTGAGCTTTTTCGATAGGAATATATGTGGTCAGTTTCTTAATCGTATTTTTTTGCGGAATTAGTATCCGGGTATTCTTAAGGCCTAAAACCTCACATATTTTGGCGTTCACACCTTCGGGACAATTATCTAAAGCAGTATGAATGGCATATATGGCGATATCATTTTTAATGGCTTTTAGAACCGTACGCTCTACATAGTTTTTACCGGTAATCTTTTTTAATCCGCTGAAAATAATAGGATGAAAGCTTACAATTAGGTTGCATTTCTTAGAAATTGCTTCCTCTACTACATTTTCTAGCGTATCCAGTGTTACCAATATTCCTGTTACTTCAGCAATTTTGTCTCCAATGAGTAAACCCACGTTGTCAAAATCTTCTGCATAGTCCAATGGAGCCAATTCCTCCAGAATACGGATAACATCGTTTATGGTCATTTTCTTGGATTATAAGGTTTCCAAAGATAAAATATTATAATTTCGTTCCGATGCAAGTGTTAAGAAAACTTCTTTTCCCAGTTTCGTTGGTCTATGGAGCCGTAGTACACTTAAGGAACTTCTTTTTTGATTTGGGAATCTTAAAATCCGTAACTCCAGAAATCCCGACCATTTGCGTAGGTAACCTAAGCGTTGGAGGCACGGGTAAAACTCCCATGATAGAGTTGCTCATCCGTATTTTGGCTAAGGAAAACAATGTAGCTGTATTGAGTAGGGGATATAAACGGAAATCCAATGGTTTTCAGCTCGCAAAACCTGAATCTACCATAGTAGAACTTGGTGATGAACCCTATCAAATCCATTTAAAATTCCCCGAAGTTACGGTTGCGGTCGACGCTGATAGGAGGAACGGAATATTGCAACTAAAAAGGACCATTAATCCCGATATGATATTACTGGACGATGCTTTTCAACATAGGAGGGTCAAAGCGGGGCTCAATATTTTATTGACTTCGTACGATAATCTCTATGTGGATGATTGGTTCTTGCCAACGGGTGGCCTCAGGGATGCAAAGAAGGAGGCCAATAGAGCGCAGCTTATAGTAGTCACCAAATGCCCGGAGGACTTATCCAAGATGGCCGCCGATAATATGGTAGAAAAAATAAAGCCAGCCGAGCAGCAAAGGGTTTTGTTTACCACTCTGTCATATGACCATCAGCTCCAGGGCTCATCAGACTTACTAAATTTGAGCCAACTAAAAAACACAAAATTTACTTTGGTGACTGGAATAGCCAACCCAAAACCCCTAGTTGGGTTTTTAAAATCAAAAGAATTAAAATTTGAGCATTTGTCATATAGGGACCATCATTTATTTACCGAAAAAGAGATACGTATTCTTAAAACGAAGAAATTAATACTCACCACGGAAAAGGATTTTGTGAGGCTAAAGGATCAGTTGGAAAATATATTGTACATAACCGTGAAACACACTTTCCTTTTTGATGGACAAATGATTTTAGAGAAAGCGGTCCAGGAATTTATGAAATAGGATTCTTCGCTTTTTTATCGAAAATATTCTCACCTATTTTTTGATAGAAGATTTCCGGTTTAAACGGTTTCGTCACCACGTCATTGCAACCTGCCGCATAAAAACTTTCCAAACTATCATCCAATGAAATAGCTGTTAATGCTATGATCGGGGTCTCTTGGTCAAATTGCCTTATCTGTATCGTGGCCTCTTCTCCGCTAATGCCTGGCATGTGTATGTCCATAAGAATAGCATCGTAGCCATTCTCTTTGGCCAGAATTACCGCTTCTTCCCCATTATTTGCAATATCGCTTGTAATTTCTTTTTTGCTAAGCATTTTCTTGGTAATCACCTGGTTGATTTTGTTATCCTCCACTATTAACAGGTGAAGACCATTAAAGTCATAATCACGCTGGGTAATCTCGAATGACACATCGTCTATCACGTCATCCATGCTCTTCATATTAATTTCAAAGAAGAACGAGCTGCCCTCCCCAAGTTTACTTTTTAGTTCAATTTTACTTTGGAACAAGCCCAGTAAGCTTTTCACAATGGTAAGACCCAGTCCGGTACCCCCGTATTCCCTATTGATCTGAATGGATCCCTGCTCAAAGCCTTCAAAAATACTTTGCTGTTTTTCTTTGGAAATACCAATACCGTCATCCTTCACTTCAAAATAAATGGTAACATCATCATCTTCTTTTTTTAGTAGTTTGGTAATGACCTTGACCTCACCATTTCTGGTGAATTTAATGGAGTTGCCGATCAAATTCATAAAAACTTGGGAAAGTTTTAATGGATCGCTCATCAAGTGACCGGGAATATCGTTATCGTATTCTAAAACGAGTTTCGTATTGTTGGCTTTGGCGCTTTGCTGTAGGGAATCCATCACTTCGTTCAATACCTTTTTTAGGTTGAATTCCATATTGAGGGGTTCCAGTTTATTCGCATCGATTTTATTAATGTGAAGAATATCATTGATAAAATTCAATAAGTAATCTCCAGAGAACTTTAACGCTTTAAGGTGTTCCAGTTGGTGTTTGGAAGGGTTCTCCTCCAACAGCAAGTGCGTAAGCCCGGTTACGGCGTAGAGCGGTGTTCTAAGTTCGTGACTCACGGTGGACAAGAAATTGGTTTTGGCTTCCATAGCCTGTACGGCACCATCCCTGGCAATAGTCAGCTCCTTGTTCTTGGTCTGTAACAGGTCATTGGTTTTGAGCTTAATTTGATTGTTTCGGAAGAGGGAAACCGCTAAAAGGGATATAATGGTCAAAAATGCCGCCGTTAGGATGGCGGTAATTTCCGAACGGTTTTGGGATTCGGTTAGCTCTTCAATTTTAGTTTCTTGTCGTGCTATTTCCTCTGTCTTAAAATCATCCCGTATCTTATCTGCTGTTTTAGCCTCCATTTTCAACTTTTCGACATTAAAAATGGAATCGTTTATTTGGATGAGATTTTGGCTGTTTGCCCATGCTTTTTGGTAAAGTCCCAGCTTCTCATAAACCGTATTCAAATGCTCATTGGCTTCTTTCACGTCTCTTGCAAAGCCGTTGGCGCTTGCCAATTGTAATGCACTTTCCGCATATTTGGCACTTTCGCTGAGGTTACCGGTTTGCATATTCAATGTTGCAAGACCTAAATATGCCTGTACGGTAAAATATTCCTTTTCGTATTGATCGGTATTAACTATGAGCGAATTGAAGTTTTTGGTAGCACTGTCATATTTTTCTAGATTAAGGTAAACCTTGCCTTCTACAAGTAATATTTTATTGAAAAAATTACGGTCGTTGTTCAATTGTCTGGCTTCATTGAGCATGAACAAGGATTGAAAATTTTTGTCACTTCTATATAACAATACCGCTTCAATATACTTATGCATGGCGTCACCGTAGGGATACGCTATATCCTTTAAAAGTACGCTGGCCCTATCCCAATAAAATTCCGTATCGCCCTCCCTGTTTAATTGCAGGTAGAGTAGGGCAATTTCGTGCAAGCTATCAATAAGGGCTTTTACATCTTCATTCTTTTCCGCTTCCTCTCCTGCCTTATCTAAAGCCTCCAAGGCTAAATCTATTTTATTTTGATTTTTCAGCTTACGTGCTTCCGTAAAATAAGGCTCTAGATCCTGACTTGGAATCGAGTCTTGGGCATGGAAGTTATGCACGGTCACTAACAGTAGCGGAAGTAACAGAAGATGCTTAAGACCTTTATTTTTTAGTGAAGAAATCAAATATGTTCTTTATTGATCATGAAGTTTATGAGATCGATAATTCTGCTGCTATAACCAGTTTCATTATCGTACCATCCTATTATTTTTACCATCTTTCCGATAACGGAAGTCATCTTAGAATCAAACGTACAAGAGTAACAACTATTGTTTATATCTATGGAAACAATAGGGTCTTTCGTATAAAAAAGTATGTTTTTTAACTCATTATGTG
>CAJQMW010000313.1 GCA_905479535.1 uncultured Maribacter sp.
TTTGAAAAAGGAATAGGACCGCATATTTTTTTGGTTATTGTTCTATGGTATCTGTGTCCGGATACCTTCTTTTATCCTTAAGGGCGAAGAAAAGACCCTTTACGTCCGCTACCCAAACATCGTACATAAAGATCAGGGTAATCTCCTCAAGGGTTTCCAGCAGCCCCAGGACAATCATAAAATAGAATAGCCAATATACAGGACCAAAAAATAACAGCCACAGAATGAATGCTGCTTGAACGACCGCCGATGCTTTGGCGAGATAGGTATGAAAAGATGTCGCCTTCCCGTATTTGATAAAAGCGATCACCATTTGAATAAGATAGGGAACGAATGCAATAAGGATCAAAATCAAATTCTCTGTGATAAAAGCGGTTTCAAACACTACAAGGCCAATAAGGCCCATGGCAAAGGTCAATTGATCACCGATAGAATCCAATTGAGAACCCCTGGCACTGGTTATTTTGAGTTTTCTTGCCAAATAACCATCTAGGGCATCGGTACTGTAACTAAAAAGCAGAAACCAAGTAAACAATTCTCGCTCTCCAAACCACAATAGCGCTATTAAAATGGGAACCGCGGCAACGCGGTAAAATGAAAACCAATCGGCGATGTTAAAGTTCTTAAATGTCCACATACCTTTTTTAGGGGATTTGGCAATTTGCATAGTTACTTTTAATCTATCTGATATGAATGTAATCGCTGCGATAAAACTAGGGGACAGTAGTCATTTCCGAAATGATAAATATCATACACGACCCTGGAAAAAAACACTTGGCTAAAAAATAGTAATAGCTTATGAGCATGATTTTATTTAGAGGTCAGTAGCTAAATACCTACTTTTTTGAAACGGTATTTGTTTGAAAACCAAATATTTGAAATTTTCTCATCTGTCGGTTCGAGCGCAGTCGAGAACTATTCGTTTTGAAAAGGTAGGTTTCGACTCCGCTCAACCGGACAGTAGTTTAGTGATTGCCACTTGGATAAGTAAATATCTACTGATTTCCGATTTTTTTAACGTAGATGCAATATCTTTTATCTTCAAGATGCCGTTGTCGGTAATGTTTCTAAACTATTTAAGTAAGTCTCCATTAACCCAAGGTATTTTCTTGCCTCCATGAGCGCCTTTTTTTTAGAAGTCCGATCCGATGCGCTTTTTGCCCTGAGGCTATTGACCTTTGCACGTATATTGGCACGGTAGCATTTGTAATACATAAAAAGTTGATGTTCCTTCTTATTCCCCATAGTCGGAAAAAGCGAATTGTAATGTGTGATAAACACCTCGGAAAGGTCTTTTCTTTCCAATGCATCCAAATCCATACAGAGGAACGCTACTTCGTTCAACACATCGATATGCCGGTAACCATCATTGAATTCGATACAATCGAAGGGTTGCGGTTCGGGCAACAGAAAAATATTACGAGTATGCAGATCACCATGGCAGTCCCTAAAGAAACCTGCGTTTAAACGTTCGTTAAGCAGCGTCTTGCTCTTGTTCAAAAAGGTATTAGAGGTTTTGATGGCACGGTCAATAAGTTTACCGCTATTCTTGTCCAAATGCTCCATTAGGAATTCTTTTTCCGCATGTAGCGCATTAAACTTTTGCTTAATATCGAAGATATCCTTCTTGAAAATGACATTGGTATTCTTATGAAAGTCCGCTATTCGTTTGGCCAGGTTTTTTATGTCGGATACACCTACCTTGTTTTCTGCTACCAGCACATCCATTTGACGTTGGGGATTCAGTTTACGCATTTTTAGGGCATGATCTACCAGTGTTCCCGTATCGCCCCCTATGGTATAAACTCCGTTTGATTCCCTAATGGGCAAGACCTCAAGGTATATGTTTTTAGAAAATCTTTGGTTCAGCTTCAACTCCCGTTCACAAAAATACCTTCGCAGTTCAAGGGTGGAAAAGTCAAGGAACGAGTATTTGATCGGTTTTTTGATTTTGTATACGGACCGGTCACAAAGAATGACCCATGAAATATGGGTTTCGACCAATTTTCGTTGTCTGGTCAACTCATGAAATTTACCCTCGGAAAGCAGCCTGTCAATTTGATTTTGTGTCATCCTTTAGATATTGCAAGGCCTTTTGCAGCATTTCATCGATATTATCGTTTGTTGATTGGATTGTTAGATGGTGCCGTTCCACAGGTTCCCATTGCCGCTTGATCGATCCGTACACATCTATGTCCGCTTCACTATACGGCCTATCCCTTTTTAACCGCTCTTTGGTAACAGTTTCATCGGCCTGTATTTCTATGAAAAAGATTTCTCCCTTGCTCTTGGCAATAAATGGCTCCCTGGTCTTTTTGTTATGGAAAGTGGCATCCAAGACCAAGTCCATGTTCGTATCAATGGCCTCCTCCATCTTGTTCAGCAGTATTTCATAGACCTTTGTTTTCTCCGATTTGGAATAAGTGCGCTTCGGAAATAGCTCCTTTCTTAACCGATCACTGTTCTCGTATTCGGCATTTAAGCGCTCTGCAAGCCTTTTTGCAAAAAAACTTTTGCCCGAACCTGGCAGCCCTAATACCAGAACAATCATACTTTTTGTTGTTTTTAGAATATTGCTCTTAAATTTTTAGTCTTTCGGAACTATAAATAGAAACCAAATACCATATAGCAAAACCACTACAATAAATACGATAATGCTGCCCAAAACCCATTTGTCCATTTTTCCGTTAAATTTTCTGGTGCTACGTTTCATTCCTTAATTCTTTTAATTTATTATACCTAATAAGGGATTAAGTCTTTCAACAATTCGAGGCGTTTATACCCCCACATCTTCAATTATAGACTGCCCGGTCAAAGCATCCATCCCGTCCATTTTGTAGCTTCCCTCGCCCGATGTTGTCAATACCACAATCTTACCCGCATCGTTTTTAACTCGATCAATAAATGATTTGACATCGGCGGGAGGTTTCCAATTTTCCCAGGTATGGACTACTAGAATGGCACTAAAGCCGTCAGGTTGTATTTCAGGAAGTCCACCTACATCGATAACTTTGATATAAATAGAATCCGGCTTATAATGATTTACTGCGGCATTGGTAATACTGTCCTTAAAATCACTGCCCTGGGTAGCGATCAATAACTTTTTTTCCAAATTGGGGGAATTTACTTCGTAGGGTTGGACGACATCCATCGAGTATTGATATTGGTACCAAATAAGGAGTAGTAAAAAAATGGCCATTACCCCTAAGAATATATAGCGTATTTTTTTAAAACCTTTCATGTCGCCTATTTTGTATGGGTCTGCAAGTGGTGTTTTAACAAGTCCTTCAAGTCCTCTAAATACCCCTCAAGCGTTTTCTTGTTCAAATCAGGATGCTCGCTCGACGGAATAGTAATCGGGTTCTCATCCAAAAATCGATAGAGTTCGGGGTAATCTGTCTCTATTTTGTTGGTCAGGGTAGTGATTTCCGATAAAATTTGCCGTTCTTCTTTCATAATACCCGTTTTAAGAATCCATAACACTAGCCAGTTTTTCGCTGTCGACAATATATTCGGTTATCTTAAAAACTTCCTTTCGGTTCTTTCGGAACGATTTTACGAACAGGGCCATTTCTCTTTCCAATTCCGCATGGTCCCTCTTCATGACAGTAGCATCCGCATACCTTGGATTTTCCACCAAATAACCCAATCGGATTCTGTGGCTGCCTATTTTATCCAACAGCCCCGTAACTTCTTCGTTTAAAACTAAAAGGCTGTTTTTTAGACTCTTGACCATATCTATATTTTCCGCCTTGGTAATCCATATGAAATATTTGTCGACCAAATAATGTAAAAATCTAAGGTCGTCCCTATAAAATTCCAAATCGGATTTCCAATATTGGGTAATTACATAGAGTTCGTCCCAAGGGCCATCCTTTAAAAATTCGGTTTCCCGACTGTATTCGCTAGTGCTCATCATAAACGGTTTATGCGTTAAGAGTTATAAATGTAGTGGACCTACCTCCTATTTGAAATGACCAAGGTCATAATCTACATTATGATTTTGGTCATTTTCTCCTTCGCACTATATGACTAGTTTCACAACTATAACCTATTAATATCAACTGATGAAAGCCATACTATATGCCACGGACTATTCCCAAGATTCAGCCACTGCGTTACGAATGTCTTACCTACTGGCCAAAAAATTCGGTTCAAAATTGTTTGTTATGCATGTTTTCGATGTGCCTCTATCACTTGCTAGCCCGGTCTCTGTAAGCTATATGAACAAAGAAAAAAGGCTGTTTGTTGAAAACCGTGCCAAGTTGAAAGAATTCTGCACTGAACATTTGGGAGACGCTTGGCAAGAAATCACTACAAATTTTATAGTCGATGAAGACGGTTCCATAGCGGACGCAATTCTAGAAAAGGCCACTAAATACAATGTGGACCTCATTGTAGCAGGAACAAAGGGAGCTAGCCGTGTCAAAGAATTTTTCTTGGGAAGCACCACTAAAGCATTGATCAAAAAAGCACCTTGTGCCGTCTTGGCCGTACCCGAAATGTATGAAATCGGTAATCTTAAAACTATAGCTTATGCAACGGATTTTGAACAGGCCGATATTTTTGCGATTCGAAGGCTGATACCTATGGCAAAAGTATTCAATGCCCAAATCAAGATAATTCATGTCACGACCACAAAAGAATATGCGGGCGAACAACAAATGGAGTGGTTCAAGGAAATGTTGCAAGATAAAGTCGATTATGAAAATCTGGAATTCGACCTGATTTTTTCTGACGAAGTCTTTAAAGAACTGCAAGGGTATTTGGATGATACGAATAGCGATATGTTGGCCATGCTGGAAAGAAAGGACAATACCTTTTTTGAAAAGTATATTCAGCGGGATATGGTAAAGGAAATGGTAAAAGATATCACGGTGCCACTATTGAGCTTTAATGCAGTCGTACTTTGAGGTTTAGGTTTTGATGCTTAAGAGTGGGCTTTGGTTTAGTCGAAGCCTAAAATTACGCATTGCCCGATACAATTTTCACTTTGATTTCAATTATCCTCAGCTAATGAATGGCTAATATCCTGAACAGTTTCGAACAATTCCATTTCGCGTTGGTTTAGAAAGAGTTCTTGTATGGCCCGTAACACCTGTCTTGAAGATTGCACAAACGCCCTGTTCACTAAAATTGCCGTGGACACGTCAAGTTCCCTCAAACTTTTTTTGCTGATAGCTGCCGTAGTAGATTTTAAAAAGTGCTTATCATGGGCAATTAAGTGCCTTGATATTTTTATGATTGCTTCTGTTCTATTCATTGTTCCATCGTCCAAAATAATCTTGTCGATATTTTCGTAGGTTTCTTTTAAACGTTTCCTGAACTGCCGGTATTCTTCGTTTAAAAAAAGGTTCTCTGAATCCTCGAAATCATCAAAATTATGTTTTATATCCTTTAAGATTTTTGCAGAATGCAAGCCTAGTCTGGCCGCATGAAGATAGCGCTGCAGTATTGTAGATTCGATTTCGGAAAGTTCGTTCAATTGAATGTCCGACGCAAAAGTAAATAGGGCTGCCTGCAATAGTTTCAACCTATTGTACATCTTCTCCAAAGAAAATTGTTGCATCTTAGGGCGGGCTTGGCCATAATCATTGTCTGAAATGATGTCTTCTTCAATATTTAATATTCTTAGCTGGTAGCGCATTGTACTTTTAATCAAATAGAGGGTCTCTTTACGCAATGCAGAGAGTGCCGCTTCTGGTATCTCCGGTGTTGTTTTATTAATGTACAACGTAACCTCCGTTTTTTCGTCTGGGAATATCTTGGTCAGCAATCTGGCAAAAACAGAAATGAACGGAATGAACAATAAGACACCTAGAAGATTGAACACTGTATGAAATAGGGCCAACCCGATAACCGCATTGCGCACAATGTCAACAACATACCCTATGGCGTTAACCAAAAAAGGCAAAAGGACAAGGGCAATCAGTCCGGTTGACAAATTGAATACAAAATGGCTGAAAGCCACTCTTTTCTTAGCTGGGATACCGTTGATCGCTCCCAATAAAATGGTTACCGTCGTACCGATGTTGGCCCCGATCACCATAGCTGCCCCGCTGTTAAACGAGATAATCTCAATATTAAGCGCTGTAAGCACCAATGCAATCGTGACCGAACTTGATTGAGTGGCCGCGGTAATTACCGCCCCGATCGCCAAATAGTACAAAACGCCGTACTTGGGTATTGCGTGTACATCCAAACTATCCGTAAACACATCCATGCTTGCCTTCATGTAGTCGAGGCCCATGAACAAAAATCCGAACCCAACGATAAGCTTACTGATATTTACGAACCTTGGGGAACTATTAAAGAAAATAAGTCCAAGTCCGCCTATGCCTATTAGTGGAAGGGCAAAACTTTCGATGTTGATCTTAAAGCCGAAGATGGCAACGACCCAAGCCGTAACGGTAGTGCCTATATTGGAACCAAGAATAACGCCGATCGCGTTTTCCATTGACATTATTCCCGCTCCCACAAAAGCCAGAACCATTAGGGACACAGCGGAGCTACTTTGAAGAAATGAGGTAGCGGAAATTCCTGTAAAAATAGACCTGACCTTACCTGTGGTATACTCTTTAATAAAGCGTTTAAAAGACCTCCCTGATAGTTCCTTTATAGATTCTTCCAGCAAGAACATCCCAAAAAGAAAAATTCCCAATCCGGCCAGTAGTTGCCAAACGTCAAATCCTTTCATAGCTGTTTATTATTTTAGCACTACTTATGCAAAGCAGCGGGGAATTCCTTTAATGCAGATTTAACCGGTTTCTTTTCCGGTACTTTTTGACCTCCCGTAAAGGTGAATTCCCGCTCGATTTTATTTCGGTTCATCAACAGAAGCCAATTGCTCAATCGGGGTAGATAACGGATGGCAAAATCTGAAAATTTGCCTAGTCCCGTCAACGTAATTTTGTCCTTTCGATAAACAATCATGAGGCCAATACTTTGAGCTACGGATTGGGCTTTTGCCAACTTTAGGTTGTTTCTTTTGGGTAAATAAACCCAAGTACCGTCTACGTCCAAGATTTTCTTTTTAGGATCGTTTTCGGTAAAACCGACATAGGCGATGCCGACATGAATGCCAGGGTCGTGTAATTCGATACGTAAGGCATCGGCAATGCCCGCCTGTGCCATTTTTGTCACGGAATAGGCAGAATTGAACGGCATACCCCGGAAACCACCTGCACTATTTATAAATATTACATGCCCCCTAGTCTTTTTTAAATGGGGAATAGCGAATTTGCTCAAATAGGCCGAACCCATAAAATTGGTTTCGGCAAGTACCTGAAAATTATTTTCCGCCATTTGCTCCACGGAACCTCTGCTGCTGACCGCCGCATTGTTGACCAGAACATCCAATTGTCCGTAACGATAGATGGTTTCATCAATCAAGAACTTACAGGTTTGCGGATCTCGAATGTCCCCCGCCAAAGCCGTTACCTGAAAACCCTTTTCTGTTAATTCGGCTTCCGTTCGGTAAAGTTTTTCAACGTCCTGGCCGTTCAAAACAACCTTCGCGCCCTTTGACGCCAGTTCCATCGCTATGGCCCTACCAATACCCATACTGGAACCACTTACCAATGCTACTTTATTCTTTAGGTAGTCTTTCTTCATAATCTAGATTTTAATGACCACTTTATCACGATTTTTCCCATGGACCTTCTGGACTCCAAAAATATATGGGCCTCAGCAATTTCCGTAACGGAAAATTCACCTCCAACATGGGGTTTTAAAATGCCTTGTTCCGTCATTTGAACGACAGCCTCCATGGCCTTGGAAAGTTTTTCAGGATTTTCTTCTCCTACTTTTAGAATATTTATACCGACAATCCCTTTGGATTTGCCCAAAAACTGCAATGGATGATAAAACCCGAACTGATAGGCTACCCTTAGCTTTCCGAAAATGGATTTGGTCTGGTTCATACGGGACACACCAAAAGAGAACAGCCTTCCTCCCGCACGAAGCAATCGATATCCTTTTTTCACGGACCTTCCGCCCACAGGGTCAAAAATGGCATCCAATCCATCATTCCCTAGAATTTTCTGAACGGCTTCCCCAAAATCCCCTTCTTTGTAGTTGATAGGGTGGTGTACCCCATTTTGCCGTATGTACTTCACTTTGTCAGAAGAACTACAGGTACCGAAAACAGTACACTTTTTATGAAGGGCCATTTGGGTTAAGGCCGTACCTACCCCTCCCGCAGCGGCGTGGATTAAAACGTTATCGTTTTCTTGAAGATTTGCCATATTATAAGCCAAAAAATGAGCGGTGCTGTATTGGGTGGCCAAAGCCACGGCAACACCCGGACTAAAAGTTTCCGGAATGGTAAAAACCATATTGCTTTCCGCAATGGCATATTCCGCATAGCCGCCAAAACGAGTTAGGGCAGTAACCCTCTCCCCTATTTTTATGCGAGTGACTTCTTTTCCTATCTCTACCACCTTCCCTACTACATCATATCCAAGAATAGCCGGTAACCGTGGGGCCGCTTTGTACAACCCTAAACGGGCCATGACATCGGCAAAATTTAAACCAAAGGCCTCAACGCTTATTAATATCTGGTTGGGTTTGGGTCTAGGTTTTACAGTTTCCCTTATTTCAAAAGCGATACCAGCGGAACCATATTTTATCAAATAGGCGGCTTTCATAGTTTATTGATATTTAGTAGGTTTCTAAAATTATTCTGTGCCTTTTAAAACTTTAGGCAAATACGCCAACGCCTTTTTATCTCGCTGTTCAAAATAGGTCTTGGCGTATTTGGGCAGCCATTCGTTATCTATAAATGCGATAAAAATTGGAAGTAGGTCGTTACTGTACTGTTTGGCTTCTACTTCCATGCCATTAGGCAATCGGTGCTTGTAGGTCTTATAATTATCCTTTTTATCCGGGTGGTTCTTTTTGAGATAGTTTTCAAAATGATTGCCTACACTAATATCCGGTCTCATCTCCTTCCCGTTAAGTGCCCTGCCGGGTAGCGTATACCCTTCATGCTCGAACCTTCCATAAAGCCTGATAAAAGTTTCGCTCAAAACAGAGAAATATCCCGTATCCACGCGGTTCCAATTATCGTTAAAGCGGATTACGAAATTGGGTATTTCCAAACGCTTGCTGGTATAATAACCACGAACCCTAATCAAGGGCAGTATCTGATTGGTTACCCACTTTCGAAATTTAATCGCGCCCTTGGTATTGCTGCGGAATATAAGGGCATACAAACCACTTTCGGAAATCAGGTTCATTGATTTTATTTCGCCATTCCTGTATATCTCGCCCATATTGCGCTCCTCCTCATCCAGAATATCCAAAATCTCGGCAGGATCGTTTAATTCCAATATTTGTGTAACATCGTCCGCTACGAACCATATCTGGTTATCGATTTCGATTGAGGTCAATTGCTGAAAGTAATTCAGTTCCTCTTCGGGCAAAATGGTACTTCGCATATGCTATTATTTTATGGAATACCCTAAAAGTAATTTTTAAGGTTCAATACCACTATGACGACGATCAGTTGAACTGCAATGGAGAAATAATCTGAATAACATCACCATAGTACCCGATATCAGCAACTCCATGAATTGTAGGTTAACTTCTCGTGTATTTACTTTTCCCCAAATTTGATTCTATGAAAGACTAATTAGCGGTACTATTCGAAAGAAAGGCAGTACCCTATTTCTTTAATTTTTCCAGTGTACTTGGAATTTGATCCAAAGTATGTGCCTTGTATTTTTTAGAAACAAAACGATGTTCGCAACATAGTTGTATCTTAGTGGTTATCAGTTCCCTCCCATTTGACCTAAGACCAATCTTTCTAATAAAAAATAAGTATGCCGTTATTCATGGACTTTCATAACATCGATTCGGATGCGTTTACAGAAGAGGATATGTATAGAGCGCATCTGAGAGATATTGCCGTCCAAAATAAACACGGCATGGTATACAAGAAGTATTATCTGAACCTTCAACAGAAAACGGCTTTTTGTGTAATGGAAAGTCCTAACAAAGAGGCATGTATGTAGAGCCATAAAGAGGCTCACGGTATAGGGGCATGCAACGTCATCGAGGTATCTCGTGAGAATGAATTTTTTCCTTACATGGGAGAGGGGGGTCAAAACGAACAGGATTTAGCCTTGACCTTATTAGGGGAAATAGATAGTGGTTATCGTACCTTAATGCTTGTAGATGTAATTGACCTGACCCAAGAGGATTCGCTATTGAAATCAAAAATTCGAGAGTGCATTGAAAAGCACAGGGGTAGTTTGGTGAAATTACCCATGAATCATTTTATGGTCTCTTTTATTGATGCTTTGGATGCAATTTTAGCCGCATTGGAAATTCGGTCGGTATGTGAATCTTCTGCACATCGGCTTGAGTATAGTTTAGCATTGGCCACCGGAAAACCCGTGGATGAAAGAGGTTCTGATTTGTTCGAGGAAACAAAGAATACGGTGCGAACCTTGGCAAGAATGGGTTTGAACAATAGGATTTTTATCGATTTGGCCACCCAGACTTCCGCTATTAAGGGAAATAATCAATTAGAACCTGTATCTAAATCCATTCTGGTTTTCAATGATACGGATCTTTCTGAAATGAAACGGTTAGAAGAAGTACTGTACTATAATCTCGGTAATTCAAATTTCAAAAGTGAACAGCTCGGCCTGGAGCTTGGTTTGAGCAAAACGCAGCTTTACAGAAAAGTAAGTGCGCTTACCGAACTTACTCCTAATAGATTGTTGTCCGAAGTACGACTGCGAAGTGCCTTACGGGCCATAAAAGCAGGAAGTAAGAACGTTTCTGAGGTCGCCTACGATTCGGGCTTCAATAGCCCGACTTATTTTACAAGGGTTTTTCGAAACCGATTTGATGTGCTTCCTACCGCATTGAACATCGCCAACCCTTCTTAAACGGTTTTATTTTTTACGATAGATGTCAGGATTGTTTCAGCATTTGGAACAAAAGTTACATCGTCCCTTTGTCCATCCTTTTAGTTTTACACCATGGAATAATTGAAAAATCCCTTCAATTTTCGCCATCGCCATTTGAAGGTTTCCATCTGTTGTACGCAATCATAAAACCAGAAATAGTATTAAATAAAACCAATAATATGGAAAACAACCTATTTTTCACCGCTGTGATTTTCCTGATAGTAGTCAATATTGCTTGTAAGCATACCCAAAATACTAAAGTCTTAAACGCATCTAACAAATCTGAAACGGAATTAAAGACACTGTTACTTGATGGGTACGAAATCAATTATATGGATATCGGTGAAGGTGAACCCGTTGTATTCGTTCATGGAACCATAAGTGATTACACAGTTTGGGAAGCTCAAATGTAT